>CAYQOI010000293.1:0-5208 GCA_964419085.1 uncultured Cytophagia bacterium
GGCGAAGATCGTGCGCCAGGGGGAAGGCAAGATGGAAGTCGCGACTTCCGTGGGCTGGCGGCTGCAACTGGACGCCCGGGCCGACGGCCGGCTCCGCCCGGGCCAGACGGTTTCGGTGAGCCTTCGACCGGAGGCCATCCGCTTCGCTGCGGCCAAGCGTGCGCCCAACGTTTTCGACGCGACCATTCAGGGCCTGCAGTTCTCCGGCGCGGTGGTGGAGTTCGACCTGGCTGCGTTCGGACAGCGGCTTCGCATGCGACGGCTCGCGGCCGAATGCGATTTCACCCATCAGGTGGGCGAAACCGTGCGCCTGCAAGTGGACCCCTCGCAGATTCACCTCCTGTCCTGATCGGGTGAACGGGTCGACGAAAACCGGCGTGGTGTTCTTCTCAGATGCTGGCGCGTTCTGGCGCAAGCACGCCACGCTACTCTTGCTCCTTTTGCCCACGGTCTTGATTCTCTTCGCGTACGTTTTCTATCCCATCCTGCAAATCGTGGTTCAGAGTTTCTCCAAGAACGGGCACGCGACCCTGGCAAACTATCTGGAGTTCTTCAGCCTGCGGGACAGCGCGAATCTGCAAGCGCTGTGGGGGAGCATCTACATCTCGTTGCTGACGGTGGTCTTTTCTGCTCTGGTGGGCGTGCCGCTCGCCTACCTGTTTGCCCACTACGAGTTTCCGGGAAAATCCTTTTTTTCGGCCATCGCGGTCTTGCCCATCGTCATGCCGCCGCTGGTGGGCGTGCTGGCGTTTCTGTTTTTGTTCGGAGAAAGCGGCATTTTGCCGCGGGGGCTGCAGGCCCTTTTTGGGCTGGAGACCGTGCCTTTTGCGCTGGACGGGGTGGCGGCCATTCTGGTGGTGCACACCTACGCGTTTTACGTCTATTTTTACCTGTTCGCGGGTGCGTTTTTCCGGGACCTCGATCTGAGTGTGCTGGAAGCGGCGCAGAATTTAGGCGCGAGCCGCTGGATGACGGTGCGAAAGGTGGTCCTGCCGCTGATGACGCCCGCGCTGGGAGGCGCGGCGCTGCTGGTGTTCATGAGCTCGATGGCATCGTTCAGTGCCCCGTTCATTTTCGCGGGCCGGTTCCGCATCCTGAGTCTGGAGATCTACAACACCAAACTCAACGGTGACCTCAGTCTGGCGGTAGCGCAGTCGGTGGTGTTGACCGCCATTTCTCTGCTGTTCCTGGTGGGGTTGCGGAAGCACGCCGGCCGCCGGCAGTACGTGGGTGGGGGCAAAGGGGTTCGATTGACACCCAGGCCGGTGGCCGGGGGAGCGGCACGAATGGCCCTGGGTGGTCTGGGTGGGTTGCTGGTGGTGTTCCTGGTCGCGCCGCACGCGGTCGTGGTGCTCATGTCGTTCGTCAAAAACGGGACCTGGACCTGGCAAACTTTGCCGCCGGCTTACACGTTGGAGAATTACGTCAACCTGTTTCGCGAGCCCCGGGTGGCCGAGCCGGTGTTGAACAGCTTGAAGATGGCGGTACTCGCCACAGCCGGTAACCTGGTCTTCGGCATCGTGGCCGCGTATCTGTTGGTGCGCAAGCAGTTTGCGGGCAAACGCTGGTTGGAGGTCGGGGCCATGCTGCCGTGGGCCGTGCCCGGTACCGTGGTGGCCATCAGCCTGATCGTGACCTTCAACCGGCCGAGCTGGCTGACCGGCGGCCAGGTGCTGGTGGGCACATTCTGGATCTTGCCGCTGGCGTACTTTATCCGCAATCTGCCCCTGGTGTTTCGCGCCACCCACGCTTCGCTGGAGCAGTTCGAGCCGAGTCTGGAGGAGTCAGCCAGGAATCTGGGTGCCAACTGGTGGTTTACCTTCCGCAAAGTGCTCTTCCCGCTGCTTGCGCCTGCCATCGTTTCGGGAACGCTGCTGGCGTTTGTGCTGGCGCTGGGCGAATTCGTTTCCTCCATCTTACTCTACACCTACGCCAATCGCCCCATCTCCGTGGAGATCATTTCCCAGCTTCGGATCTTCAACTTGGGCTCTGCCGCGGCCTACAGCGTGTTTCTGATCTTGCTGATCGCGGTGGTCGTGGGGCTGTCCAACCGCTTTCTGCGCAGCCGGCCCGCTGGCGTGGCACTTTGAGAGCAGGGGCCTCGGTTCTCGCAATTTCGCTCCTCATCTTTCCCTTGCGCATGTCGAATCATTTTATTATATTCACCGCTGTTTGTTTGAAATAACGACCCACTCATCCGGTTCTTGCTTATGGAAATACGCGATCTTTTGACCGAAAAACGCCTGCGACAGATGGGTGAGATGGTGGCCGAGATTACCGTGGCCGAGCTCAAGGCTAAAATCAACGCGGGCGAAGTGTTCAAGCTGGTGGATGTCTCCACGCCGGAAGACTTCGAGAACGGCCACATCGCCGGCGCGATCAACATCCCGCTGGCCACGCTGGAAGAAACCGCCCTCCGGTTGTTCAAGCCGTTTCAGCAGATCGTCGTTTACGCGGCGGAAACCAGCTCCAGCCTCGGCATGGTCGCCGCACGGTTACTCCAGCACCTGGGCTTCACCAACGTGCTGGCGCTGAAGGGGGGCAAAGAGGCCTGGAAGAACGCGGGTTATCCCCTGGAAGGGGAAGCCAAACCTGGGGAGCAGGAGAAGTAGCCGAAAAGTTCGTAGAGCGAGTTTTGCACTGTTCTAACATTCGAGCTTCGCATGATCAAAGTCAAAAGTGTTTACGCCAAAGCTTCTGAGGAAGATGGCGAACGGATTCTCGTGGACCGTTTTTGGCCCGAAGGGTTGAAGACCCATCTGGCGCAGGTGGATGAATGGATGTCGGAGTTGGGGCCGAGCTACGACTTGCAACGCTTCTTCTGGGATGTGAAACGTTGGGACGAGTACCGGGCGAAATACGAGCAGGAACTTTTGGCCGATGGGACCAGAACCGGATTGTTGGAGCAACTGGCGCAGAAGGCGCAAAACGGCACCCTTACGCTGCTGTACGGCAACCGGGACCCGGAGCACAACCATGCCGTCGTGCTCAAAGAGCTTATCGAGGACAGTCGCTGGAAAACGAAACGGAAATAACAGCAGGAGAGAGGATGGCGAAAGGCAAGTTCAAGGTTTACGTCACACGGGTGATCCCGCAGCCGGGTCTCGATATTCTGCATGAAAACATCGAGGAGGTCAGGGTCAATACCAACGACCATATCCTGAGCCGGGAAGAGCTTCTGGAGAATGTCAAGGGAATGGACGGCCTGCTGCCGCTGCTCACCGAGAAGATCGATGCCGAGGTGATGGATACCGCGGGCAAGCAGCTCAAAGTCATCGCCAATCACGCGGTGGGGTTTGACAACATCGATATTCCCGCTGCCACCGAGCGCGGCATCCTGGTCACCAACACGCCCGGCGTCCTCACCGATGCCACGTCCGATTTTGCCTGGGCGCTGCTGTTTGCCACCGCGCGGCGGGTGGTGGAAGCCGACAAGTTCACGCGGGCTTTGAAATACAAAGGCTGGGGCCCCATGATGTTTCTGGGCGGAGACATCACCGGACGCACGTTGGGGATTGTGGGGGCCGGCCGGATCGGCTCCGCGGTGGCGGCCAAAGCCGTGGGGTTCAAGATGCAGGTGCTCTACTGCGACGAGTTTCGCAACGAGCGCCTGGAAAAAGAGGCTGGTGCGCGCAAGGTCGAGTTCCATGAGCTGCTCGAGACCGCTGACTTTGTTTCGGTGCATGTGCCCCTTTTGCCCGGGACCCACCATCTGTTCAACGACGAGGCGTTCAAACGGATGAAAAGGACCGCCTACTTCATCAACACCTCCCGCGGGCCGGTAGTGGACGAAGCAGCGCTGGTGCGGGCACTTAAGAGCGGGGAAATCGCAGGCGCGGGCATCGACGTGTACGAAGAAGAGCCGAAGATCCATCCCGGGTTGCTGGAGTTGGACAACGTCGTGCTCACACCGCATATCGCCAGTGCGACCATCGAAACGCGCACGAAAATGGCGACCATGGCGGCGCAGAACCTGGTGGACGGATTAAACGGCCGGCGACCAGCCAATCTGGTCAATCCGGAGGTGCTGGACAAATAAGTTGAAGCCGTGACCTGCAAACAGATGGCTTCTCCCTTCAGAACAAGTTCGAACGCTTTTCTTTCCTCCTCAATTTGTCTCCATCAATCAAATCCGAAAGGTAAGGGACGTTGAACGCGTTAGACAAGCTGGTTGTCTGGACGATTCCTTTTGTTCCGAGATTTCTGGTGAAACGCGTGGCCGCCCGCTACATCGCGGGCACGACGCTGGACGATGCCATGCGCGTGGTCAGAGACCTCAACGCCCAGGGCTGCAGCGCGACGCTGGATGTGCTGGGTGAACACATTACCAAAAGGGAAGAGACCGAGGCCGCGATCCAGGCTTACATGGAGGCGCTGGACCGGATTCAGCACGAACAACTCGATTCCAACATTTCGGTGAAACTCACCATGCTGGGCCTGAAACTCGACCGCGACTTTTGCCTGGAGAACATGCGCAAGCTGGTCGCGCTGGCGAAGGAACACGGCAATTTTGTGCGCATCGACATGGAAGATTCGTCGTGTACCACAGACACGCTTCACATCTACAGCGCGTTGCGCAAAGAGTTCGACAACGTGGGCTTCGTGATTCAGGCGTACATGCGCCGCAGCCTGCGGGACGTCCGCGAGCAGGTCGCGGCCAACGGCCGGGTGAACGTACGGCTGTGCAAGGGCATCTACGTGGAGCCGAGGGAAATCGCGTACAAAGACCGCAGCATCATCAACGCCAACTATGTGCTCCTCCTGGAAGAGCTGTTCCGCAGCAGCAACTATGTGGGCATCGCGACTCACGACGAGAAGCTGGTGTGGGCCGCGTACAAACTCATCGACCAGATGAAGCTCACCGCGGACCAGTACGAGTTCCAGATGCTGTTGGGCGTCGACGAGCAGCTCCGCAGGCTCATCCTCAAAGACGGCCACAAACTGCGGGTCTACGTGCCCTTCGGCAGGCGCTGGTACGAGTACTCGGTTCGCCGGCTGAAGGAGAATCCCAGGATCGCGGGGTACGTGGTGCGCAATTTCTTCGGCTTGAAGGAAAGCTGATCTCTGGGGAAGGGCCCTGGGGGCTTAGCGCGGATCATGAGTGTCCGGTTGAGCTTTGAAAATGAGCGTTTGCTCATGACACCCCCCCTTTTTATGGGGCTGTCCAAAAAGTCGGAAAAGAGCACCAATTTGTCACTCCTGCGAATG
>CAYQOI010000294.1:0-5192 GCA_964419085.1 uncultured Cytophagia bacterium
AAATTCCGGCGTCTGCAGACGGTAGAGATAAACTCCGGTGGGCAGATCATCACCCTTCACCCGCACGCGATGAACGCCCGCATTGAGTCGCTTCCCGGCATAGATCGTCGCCACCTCCTGACCCAGCACATTGAAGATCTTCAGGGTCACCGAAGTGGCCTTGGGCAAACGAAACTCGATGGTAGTTCCCGGATTGAACGGATTCGGGTAGTTTTGAACCAAGGCAAAACGCTTTGGGATCTGTGGTTCCTGGTCTTCCACCGAAACCACATCCATGGCTAACTTCGCCATCTGATCTGCAGTGAGCGGCTGGGCATACAAGATCTGGGTCGTGTCAGCCCCTGACTTCAAGAACGTCCACTTGGTCGGGTCGAAGGGCTTCACCGGGTCGGTCACATCACCGGTATAGTTCACAAAATCGAACCGTAACGCATCCCGCCAGTCTGGTGGGACCGGAATCACGCCCTGAGTGAAATGGATCTTGCTTTCCGTGGCATCCCATTTGGTCACCTGAATCTCACCGGTCTGGGTGTAAGTCTGAACCAGTTGTGTGTTGTGGCAATCCTGGCAAGTCCGACCCTCCCGGGTGACCGTGTGACCGCCGAAGGGCGAAAGCGCAAAGAAGGTCTTGCCCTGGTAGGCCATTGCCATGTACACCCCAGAAGTCACCTTGTCGCTTCCCTGACGGCGGAGCAACAGGGTGAACCCACCGGTTGGTGGAGGACCGTAAAAGCGTTTCTGGTCCGTCGCCACTTCGGTCTCGAAATGACAGTTGAAACAGGTCGAGACCGTTTGCACATGGCAGGCGCTGCAATAAACATCGGCCAGGTGCCTGTCATGCTCCGGATTGCTGGGCAGCGATGCAACCGGGTGGCAGTCCTGATTATCGCACGCTACGTCCATCGCACCGGATTCGAGCATCGAAGCGTACGATGTGCCGTCGCCGTGCATCTCCCGTTTGGTGTGACAATCGGTGCAGACCATGCCCGCGTCGCGATGCACGTCTGTGTAGAGCGGATTGCTGGCGGACAGAGTGATCTCGGCGCCCTGGCGGCTGTGGCAGCCGAGACAGATTTCCTGGCTGGGTTTATCGCCGACGACTGCGTGGCAATCCTTACAGTCCGGGGAGTAGGTCGCCGGGTCCACGGGGGTCCCATCGGCGAAGTTCTGGGCGTGACATTTCTGGCACGGCAGAGAACTCATCGGAATATCGGTCAACTGCTCGAAACCACCATTGTTCCTCCCGTACCACGTGGCTTTGCCCTGCCGCGTGCCGTGCAGACTTGTGCTGAAGTCTGCCTGGGCGAACAGCAAGGTTGGCGCCACCAGCACAAACGATACAAATTCTAGCCGAACACGCTTCATAAAAACACCTCCTTTCCGATTGACGCTTAATGCCAATCGATTTTCGTTCCATCGCACGGCCAGGTGCTGTGCACAGGGTTACAGTGACGGACACCTGAGCGTTTCTTTCACGCCGTGGTCTTCCATGCCATCGCGTTCTCAGGCCACAACTGAGCCCCGCAACGAGAATGCCGGCGACAACAAGGTTCACGGGGCGCCCCAGGCCGAAGACCGCCGACAGCACCGGTTACAACTCGATAATGCATCGCTCACTTGCCTTGCGCGGCAGCAAAGTGGTGTTTCATCTCATCGAAAACGCGCGCTCCCACCTGAGCGTCAGGTCTGAGCATTCCAGCCCGACGAAACCAGTCCAACGCCTTTTGGTCACCACAGAAAAACTGCAAGATGCCCATGGAGACCAGATAGTCGTAACCTGAGAGCCCCACCGGCGGATCGGTCGACCACCTCTCCACGAGCCGGGGACACGGACAGCCCTCTTCGGAACGTCTGATGTCCGAGGCCCCTGCGGGTGCAAGCGCAAGAAGGTGCTCCATCTTCGTCAAGGCGCAGGCAGTCTGACACGTCGCAACGTAACAGATGATCAGCTTGCGGAGTGCTCGCAAATCATCGGGGTGGTTCTCCACCGTCCTTTCCAGCAGCGGGACGGCATCCTGAAACTTGCCTGACATGAAATACTGATTTGCGAGCATCTTGTCCATCTCCGCCCCCACCGATCATTTCTGTCACACCTACGTGCAAAAGGAGTACCATAAGGAAAAACAAAGCCTTAAGACGCGTGGGTGAAACAAAGTGTTTCAGGGAGCCAGGCGGGAAACAGAGACAAGTGTTGAAACAACAGGACACTGTGCCCACGGGAGCCAGCGTGAAACAAATGATTTCAAATGAAACGGAAAATGAAACGTCAGAGAAGGACACGGCCACTCGCCAACGTCCAGTCATCCTGCCCCAGGAGCAGAAGAAATCGAAACAGTCCTGGCCACCCTGCACCGGACGAGGCGCATTCCGGCGCTATTTCACCGTCGCTCCTCTCTGCTCGGACCTTTCCAGCAAATCGAACTGACGCATGCGTCGCCAGAGCGTGGTGCGGCTCCACCCGAGCGCTCGTGCCGCGCGCACTCGATTCCAATGATGTCGCTGCAGAACCGAAAGAATCCGGGAACGCTCTTCCGACACGGAATCCACCGCAGCGCCTTCAGCAGTCAGGCGTGCGTCGCTGTCAGACCTCAAGTAGAAAGGTAATTTGTTCTCGGTTATCACAGAGCTGTCTGTCCGGGCGAATGCGTGCTCGATGATGTTTTCCAGTTCTCGCACGTTTCCAGGGTAGGCATATGCCATCAGGAGGTCGTTGGCCTTGTCCGAGATGTCATAAATGGGTTTGCCGGTGAGCCGCCGGTACTTTTCCATGAAATGCTCGATGAGAAGCGGTAGGTCCTCCCGGCGTTGCGCCAGCGGAGGCAAGGTTATGGGGATGACGTTGAGGCGATAGAACAGGTCATCGCGGAAGCGCCCCTCCTGGACCAACTGCCACAGGTTGTGATTGGTCGCCGCGATGACCCGTACATCCACCCGTATGGTTTCGGAACTGCCCAGACGTTGAAACTCGCCTTGCTCCAGCACTCGCAGCAGACGCAGTTGGGCAGGAGGCGTCAAATCCCCCACCTCATCCAGAAAAATCGTTCCGCCGTCAGCCAGGGCAAACCGTCCGACGCGGTCGGCATGCGCGTCGGTAAATGCGCCTTTCACATGCCCAAAGAGCTCGCTTTCCAACAGGGTATCTGGAATGGCCGCACAGTTCACCTTCACGTATGGCCGGTGGCACCGCGAGCTCAGTTTCTGGATCGCGTTCGCGACCAACTCTTTCCCTGTTCCGCTTTCACCCAGAATCAGCACCGTGGCTTTGCTGTCTGCGACTTCCCGGATAATTTGGAAAATGTCGAGCATCCGCCGGCTCTTGCCGACGATGCCATGAAAACTGCACGCAGGCTCGCCGTCGGCGAACATGTTCTGCTTGCAAGACCGAAACGACACGACCCCGCCGATGGCTTCGCCGGAGGAGTCGTACAAGATCGCAGTATTCACTAAAACCGGCAGGGCTTCTCCGAAACGGTCTTGGTAGACGGTTTCGAAATCCAGAATGGGCCCGGACCGACGCAGCGTCTCAGCTAAAGGGCAGCTTTCAACGCACTGCCTGGAACCAAGAACGTCTTTGCAATGTTTGTCGAGAACTTCTTCTTCCCGCCAGCCCGTCATCTGCTCGGCCGCTCGATTGAAGCTGGTGATTCGCCACTCGTTATCCACGGTAAACAAGCCCTCAGCCAGTGAGCCCAGGATTGCGGCCTGCTTCTCCCTTTCTCGATGGAGGCCCCCGTGCATATCGGCAGGACGCAGCGCGATCAACGCGCCAAAGGGGTGCTCCTCTCCTCCAAAGACCGTAAGATTCGCCGTCAACTCACGGCGGCTTCCTCCGGCCAACTCCATCTCAAACCGATAATTTCTCACCGAGGTCGCGTCCGCGAGCGCGACATTCACCCAACACTTTTCTTCAGGCAGGCTGGGACAGAATACGGTACGGAAGTGCCGCCCCACTGCGACGGCAGGATTCAAATCCAGGAGCTCCGCGGCAGCGGGGTTGACATGTCGAATTCGCCCCCGGTGGTCTACAGCGATGAGCCCGTCCATTGCTGTATCCAGCACGGCGCACCAAAAATCGCCGGTCGCGGTTTTCACATGAGACATAGGCTGGCTCCCGGAAAATCCAACGGGCAATTTGCCAAAAACGTGCCACGCCACGAGAGATGCAGAGATTAGACTAACTTACCGTTTTTTAAAAAGATAAAAAAGATCCTCGCCGCGCACAAAAGGCTGAGCGTTTGCAGTTTTGGGAAGCCGCTCTGTCTCTTTCTCAATGTTGAGAAAATCGTAAGCGCTAAGGGTTCGGAAGCAATCGGCGGAAAAACGGGGTTGGAGGCGGCGCGCCGTCGCTGGCGTCACACCCAGACTAGTCTAACAAGCAGAGCTGGGGGAAGGAACGGGGAAGAACAGAAGAGAACAAAATCAGAAAGGTCACCGCGAGGACTTCTTAGAATCGCACGGTCATACTCAGGCCGAACACCGAATCCACGAACCCATTGGCCGGACCGAGCGGAACGAGGAAGGTCGCGCCTGGCTCGAAAAAGCCGAGCTTGTAAGCGGCCGATATGCCGAATTGATGCAAATCCGGGTCGTTTTGATTGGTCAGAAGGCGACCCAGGAAGCCCAGGATAATCCGGTAGCGTTGAGCATCGTACTCACCCTGAACGCCGTAATCGAAGAAAAGCTGCGTGATGCCAGAATCGTCATAACCGATAAATACCGCGCTGACTCCCGCCCGTGCCCGAATGTTCAACCGCGGTCCCAGGCGGTGCAGGTGATCGACCCGACTCACAAAGGTGGCTGAGCTGAGGACAAAACCCTCAAACCGGTCAAGGTCGACCCCCTCACCGACACGCTCTACCAGGAATCTATCCTCTGGGATGCCTGTCGGCCGGATGCCCACCTCTCCCCACCAATTCCGCCCGACACCCCCAACTTCGATGCCCAGGTACGGGTTCCCTTTGGCTGTCTGACCCTGCAGGACGCCAAAATCATCCTGGTAGCCGCGATGTCCGACCGGAAGGTCGCCCACGAGCACGAAACTGCGTGTCAGCGGAAGACGTACCGAAAAGAACAGAACGCCGGTAGAAAATGAGGTGTTTGTGTCACCATCAAAAAGTGGCTTCAACGCCTCCACCCGCAAGGAAAATCTGGAATCGGGCACGTCCCAAAATGACTGTGAAAAAGCCGGGCTC
>CAYQOI010000295.1:0-5187 GCA_964419085.1 uncultured Cytophagia bacterium
AATTTGCAGACATAGAAGCGAGATTGCAAGAAGCGGAAGACAAAACTTATATTAAAACGCCTTTTGGACTTAAGTTCCAATTCGGTGGTCACATTAAACTGGATGCGGTGGCGAGCGACAAGAATCTCGGCCTGATACAGAGCTTTTTTCCTATCATGGCTTTTCCTGACAATACTCTGAATCCCATAAACGGCAAAGAGCAAGAGTTAAACACGGTCGCCCTCGGTTGGAGGGAGTCCCGTCTCTCCTTTATCATCACGGGTCCGAAATGGCTGGGCGCTCAGACTTCGGCTTTTTTTAGTGTAGACGGATATGCTTTTGGCAATGGCGCCGGTACCTTTTCGTCGGCGAACGATAACTCGCAGGCGCCGCGCTTTCACCTGGGTTCGGTGTTTTTTACTTGGCCGAACACGACCCTGCGTTTCGGCAGCTGGTTTACCCCTTATGGCAACTACTTCCTGGACGGCGGCCTGTATGTCAATTGGACGCGAGGCACCTATTATCGCAACACCACGCAGGTGGCTTTAACCCACAACTTTCTCGGAAAAGCCTTCAAAAACAAAGAGTATACCATTGAGTTGACAGGAGCGGTTCTTACTTCTACCTCCGGGCTTTTCGCGACCGATGGGCCCGTTAACCAGGGCGAGCTTAGCGGCTTACCGGAATTCAATGGGGTGCTGAGGTTCAGCACCAACAAACTCGGTGTGGTGCCCACGGCCATTGCTGGCTTTGAAGGCGTACTGGACTCGCCTCTGGCGGTGGAAATTGCCGGAATCTGGGCCGAACAAGATTTTGGACAACAAGGGGATGGGGTGACCGTCCCGAGGGGAGAGTTTCATACCAGGGCCCTGGAATTTCGGTACACCATCCCAGTGGTGCCTCGGCGAGATGCAGATGGCAAGGTGAAAGGCGGCCACGTTTCTATTCGCGGCAGCAGCTATTTTGGGCAAAACCTCTCTCCCGGCTTTGAAACCGGAGCTGCTTCACTGGTGCGGGAAAACGGCCGTATCACCGAAGCGGAGGGTTGGGGAACCATCGACGAGCTCAAGCTCTTTCTCAGCAAGAACTTGTGGGTATATCAGATTTTCGGTATCGTAGAAGTAGACCGCCACGACGGTGTCGTTTCTGGTATCGGCGTGAACGGCGGTCTCCGACGAACGAAGACTTTGAGAAGCGCTATCTGGTATAAACCACCAAAACTGAGTAACCTCTTGATCGGCGTGGAGTACCTGCGATTTATAGATGATTTTCAAGACGGCTCTAATGGCAAGTTGAACTGGGTTAATTTTCAATGGTACTATCGCTTTTAACACAGCGATGAATGGCTTTTTTGGCATTTACCTCGTTCTTTCTTAATCTCTGTTGGTTTGCAGTTTGGCATTTTCTTAGAGCTGTTCTGGAAGACGGTAGGGCTGGCGGTGATCATCATGTTGGAGAGTCACAGCGTACCCTCCAAATCGCTCAATGAATGTCCTGAGTGGCAAGAGCTTCCAAATCTAGACGTTTGGGATAAAGTTCGGTTGTGATGTGCTCGTTCAGCCAGGAGCTTAGGTTCCCTTTTGGGCGAAATCACCGCCAAATATCTGTGGCCCGGCGAAATCCTCTTTGGCCAAACAAGTGTTCGGCTCTCTCTGGCCAACTTTTTATCGCGTGCATAACTTAGGAGGGAAGATATATGACTCGCAGGATCAAAATCAATGTCAATGGCGTAACCCATGAAGGCGAAGTGGAGCCCCGTGTATTACTGGTGCATTTTCTGCGCGACCACCTGCGACTCACCGGCACCCATATCGGCTGCGACACCAGCCAGTGCGGGGCCTGTACGGTTCTCATGGGCGGCGTTTCCATAAAATCATGTACGGTCTTCGCGGTCCAGGCCGATGGTTGCGATATCACGACTATCGAAGGGCTCGCGAGCAACGGCGAGATGCATTCGCTGCAAACGGCCTTTCAAGAGGAACATGGCCTGCAGTGCGGTTTCTGCACGCCGGGTGTCATCATGTCGGCGTATGACCTGTTGCAGCGCAACAGTCACCCCACCGAGGAGGAAATCCGGCACGCGCTGGAGGGGAATTACTGCCGTTGTACGGGGTATCATAACATTGTCAAAGCGGTGCAAAGAGCCGCCGCAAAGTAGATCCGGTCAAACTTAAGAAAGGAGATTGATTATGGCACAATACATCGGTGCCTCGGTGAAACGAAAGGAAGACAAACGCTTTCTGACCGGCAAAGGGCGCTACACCGACGACATCGTGCTGCCGAACATGACTTATGCCTATGTCGTGCGTAGCCCCCACGCGCATGCAAAGATCAGATCCATCAACGTAGAAAAAGCCAGGGCCCAACCGGGAGTGGTAGCTGTTTTTACCGGCCAGAATATGCAGGATGATGGCGTGGGATCGGTGCCCAACGGTTGGCAGATCGGCGAAGAGATGAAAGAACCGCCTCATCCACCGCTGGCGGTGGGCAAGGTACGCCATGTGGGCGATGCGGTGGCGGTGGTCATCGCCGAGAACCGCTACGTCGCCAAAGATGCCGCCGAACTGGTCGATGTCGATTACCAGGTGCTGCCCGCGGTGACCGATGCCGCGAAGGCCATCGAAAGCGGTGCACCATTGGTGCACGATGATGTTCCCAACAACACCTCGTTTGTCTGGGAGTTAGGCGACAAGAATGCCACGGATGAGGCCCTTGCGAAAGCCGATCACATCACGAAACTGGTGTTTGTCAACCAGCGCCTGATTCCCAATGCCATCGAACCGCGTTGCACCATCGGCGATTACCATTCAGCGACAGACGAGCTCACTCTCTACACCAGTTCACAGAATCCGCATGTCATTCGTCTGCTTCTGTGCGCCTTTGTTTTGGGCTTGCCGGAGCACAAAGTGCGAGTTATTTCACCCGATGTCGGCGGTGGATTCGGGAGCAAGATTTTTCACTACCCGGAAGAGATAATTTGCGCGTGGGCAACCCGCAAAGTCAGCCGGCCAGTGAAATGGACAGCCGAACGCAGTGAAAGCTTCGTCGCCGACGCCCACGGCCGTGACCATCACACCACCGCGGAGATGGGGTTCGATAGAGATGGCAATATGCTGGGATTGCGCGTGAAGACCATCGCCAATATGGGCGCTTATCTATCCACCTTTGCCGGCGGGATTCCGACTTGGCTGTACGGGACGCTTTTGGCCGGCCAGTACCGAATCCCAAACATTTACGTTCAAACCATCGGCGTCTTTACCAACACCACTCCTGTAGATGCGTACCGGGGTGCCGGCCGTCCGGAAGCCACGTACGTGGTGGAAAGACTGATGGACACAGCAGCTCATGAATTGAACGAAGACCCGGCTGAACTGCGGCGAAAAAACCTAATTCCCGCAGACGCTTTTCCCTATACCACCCCGGTGGTGCTGGAATACGACAGCGGCAACTATGAAAAAGCGCTTGACAAAGCCATGGCGATAATTGGATATAAGAAATTGCGCCAAGAGCAGAAAAAAGCCCGGGAGAAGGGGCGGCTCATCGGCATTGGTTTTTCCAGTTACATCGAAGCTTGCGGCATCGCGCCGTCGAAAGTGGCAGGCGCCATCGGCGCGCGCGCCGCGCTTTTCGAGGCGGCCAGCATACGCGTGCATCCCACCGGCAAAGTAACGGTCTTTACTGGCTCTCACGCGCACGGACAGGGCCATGAAACGACGTTTGCGCAAGTCGTCGCCGACGGCTTCGGTATTTCCATCGACGATGTGGAAGTCGTGCATGGGGATACGGGCGAAGTCCCGTTCGGCATGGGGACCTACGGCTCTCGCAGCATTGCCGTGGGGGGAAGCGCCATCTATGGGGCCATCGAAAAGATTAAACAAAAAGCCAAAAAAATCGCCGCCCACAAGCTGGAAGCTTCCGAAGACGACATCGTATTCGAAGATGGCGCCTGGAAAGTCAAGGGCACGCAGAAATCCATCGGCTTCGGCGACATAGCGCTCACCGCATATGTGCCCCACGATTATCCAGAAGAACTGGAGCCCGGTTTGGAGGACAACGCTTTTTACGATCCGAAAAACTTTACATTTCCGTTTGGTACACATATTTGCGCGGTGGAGGTGGACCCGGATACCGGCAAAATAAAAATCTTGCGGTATGTAGCCGTGGACGATGTTGGTAACGTTATCAACCCGATGATCGTAGATGGCCAGGTACATGGTGGCATCGCGCAAGGGGTGAGTCAGGCCCTCTGGGAAGGCGCGGTTTACGACGACAACGGGCAACTGCTCACGGGTTCATTCATGGACTACGCTATCCCCAAAGCGGACGACCTCATTTCTTTCGAAGTCGATCGGACCGTCACACCGTGTCCACACAATCCGCTTGGAGTAAAAGGGGCCGGCGAGACCGGTACCATTGCTTCCACGGCTTGCGTGGTCAACGCGGTCATCGATGCGCTGGCTCATCTGGGCGTCCGCGATCTGCAGATGCCGTTGACTTCGGAGCGAATCTGGCAAGCGATACACTCCAAGTGAGATTGCGGATTCGAGCTTTAGAAATCTGCATACGGGAATCAGCGGTTTTGGCGTATGATTGAAATGGCAGTAGCCTAAAGTGCCATCCGCCAAATCGAAACGCTTCATTTGATAAATGGAGAAAACGGAGACAAAAAATGGTCCCGCAAAGCTTTGACTACGTTCGCGCCAATTCCATTCAGGATGTAGTGGCGCTTCTGTCCCGACATGGTACAAATGCAAAGCTGCTCGCCGGAGGGCACAGCCTGATTCCGGCGATGAAACTGCGTTTACACGCTCCGGGCACCCTCATCGATGTCACGGGCATAAGGGAACTGAACGAAATCAAAATCGACGGTAATCGCCTTCGTATCGGTTCATTGGCCACGCATCACAGCATCGAAAGCTCGAAGGTGGTGGCCAAAAACTGTTTGGTGCTCGCAGAGGCCGCCAGCAGGATCGGCGATCCGCAGGTGCGGAATCGCGGCACCCTCGGTGGGAGTCTGGCCCACGCAGACCCGGCCGCGGACTATCCGGCGCTGGTCTTAGCCCTCGACGCGGAAATTCACGTGACAGGGCCTTCGGGCAGCCGTACCGTTGCCGCAGACGATTTTTTCCGAGGGTTGTTTGAAACGGCTTTGCAGGCTGACGAAATGATTACCACAATAACGTTTCCGGTCCTGGGCAAAGGTACCGG
>CAYQOI010000296.1:0-295 GCA_964419085.1 uncultured Cytophagia bacterium
TTCGCAAGGCAATTTTAAGGTAATTCTTGAACATCATGCCTCCAACTTTGTTCTTGGGGTGCGAAATTCGGTGTAGAAGAGACTCCGAGTTTAGTTCATACCTCGAACTCTCTGTTCGTCAAAAGCCGAGCACGCCCGTCAGAAAGCCGGATCTCCGCGCTACTCGTAGCGTAGCGCCTCGACCGGATTGGCCGATTTTGTGCAGACCGGAGTCCGGACACCTGATTTGTGCACGCTGCTGTTCCGGTCTCCCGTCTCCGGTCTGCGATCTCCTGCCTCTGTCTTTCATTCATAC
>CAYQOI010000296.1:305-5186 GCA_964419085.1 uncultured Cytophagia bacterium
TTTTCTCTCTCCACTTTTACCGTTTTCCAATTCATTCATATCGTAAGCTTTCCACCGGATTCGCCAAAGCCGCTCGCACCGCCTGCGTGCTCACCGTCAGCAGCGCAATCACCAGCGCCAGGCCACCGGCCAGCGCAAACACCCACCACTCGACGTTGATCCGATAGGCGAAGTTTTGCAGCCAGCGGTTCGTCGCGTAGTAGGCCACCGGCCACGCGATGAGGTTCGCCAGCAGCACCAGCTTGACGAAATCTTTCGACAGCAGGAACATGACGCTGGCTACCGAAGCGCCGAGCACTTTGCGGATGCCGATCTCCTTAGTTTTTTGCTCGACGGTAAAAGAAATCAGGCCGAGCAATCCCATGCAAGCGATCAGGATGGCCAGGATCGTGAAAATGTTAATGATCATAGACAAGTTTTTCTCCGACCGGTAATTGGCGGCAAGAATCTCGTCGAGAAAACGAAATTCAAACGTCGCGGCGGGATTCACTTCACGAAATTTCTCTTCGACGAATTTCAGCGTTTCCTCTGTATCGGTTGCTTTCATTCTCACAATAAGATTGCTCACGCGAGCGCGGGGATAAAGGATCATGGGCTTGATTCCCTGCCTCAGTGACCAAGCATTGAAATCCTGAAATACGCCGATGATTTGCCGCCCGCTTCGGCTGGTGTCGGAGGGCCCGGCCCGGAAGAGCTTTCTGCCGACCGCGCTGTGCTCGAAGCCCAACATCCGCGCAGCGGTGGCATTGATCATCACGGTGTTTTGCAAATCCGAGGCAACTTTTTTAGAGAAAGCGCGGCCTGCGATCACCGGAATCTGTAGCGTCTCGAAAAAGCCGAAGTGCACGGACCCGGCGTCCATAGAAATGCCCGCTTCATCGCTGAAGCCTTCGACCCAATGATTCCAGGTGCGGAACTCACGGCCCGGGTATTCATTTGCTCCGCTAATACTGACAATCTTCGGGTTGCTCCGCAGAGCATTTTCGAGCACCTCGAATCGGTCTCGGGCCTTGTTGGTTTTCAAAGGCACAATGATGACGTTGTCTTTCGCAAACCCGAGGTCTTTGCTACGAAGATAGTTCAATTGTTGGAGAATGACGAAGGCTCCGACAATCAAACCGATGGAGACGGAAAACTGGCTGACGACCAGGCTCTTGCGAATGAACGCAGCGGACCCTCGCGGATTGGTCTCTCCTTTCAACACATCCACCGGTGTGAATCGAGTGAGATAAAATGCCGGATAAAGCCCCGCCCCTATTCCGACGCTCAATGCCACGGCCAGAAACGCCAGTACCAGGGGAAAGTTGTTGATCAGGTCGAAGGCAATCATTCTTCCCGCCAGTTGATTGAAGTACGGCAGTATGAGCTCCACAAGACCGAGCGCCAGAAGAAACGCCATTCCCGCGATGAGCAACGATTCTCCCAGGAACTGCAAGACCAACCGCTGCCTGTACGCGCCCAGGACTTTCCGAATACCGATTTCGCGCGCACGCCTGCTGGCGCGGGCCGTGGCAAGATTCATAAAGTTGATGCAGGCGATGAACAAAATCAACGCCGCGATGATTGTCATGATGTAGACATGAACAATGTTTCCGTTCGGCTCCAACTCGCCGCGAACATTGGAATGCAGGTGGATGCCCAGAAGCGGCTGTGGAATGTATTCGTATTGATAGCCGAACTCGCGTGCCCGCGCGCCAAAGTGGCGCTCGATGAAGTCGGGCATCTTGGCGGCGAACGCCTCACCGCTGACGCCTTCTCGCAGGCGAAAGTAGGTGCGGGTGTTGAAACCGAACCATTCCGGCTCCGGGTCTTGCGGGAAGGTGTTGAACGACGCGATAAATCGCGGGTGAAAGTGGGATGTGGCCGGTTGCGCCCTCATCACGCCGGTGACATGGTAGGCGGTGGTGTCCATGTAGAAGGTCTGGTCGATCGGATCGACGCCACGGAAATACTTCTGCGCGACCTCCTCCGTGATGATCACCGAGTTGGGGTGCCGGAGCAATTCGGCCTTGTTCCCCCGCAGAATGTCGAAAGTGAAAATGTCGAGAATATCCTGATTCGCCCAGTAGAAGTCGCGCTCTTTGACGATTTCTTCGTCAATCCGCAATTCCACGTTTGACGAGCGATATAAAGGCGAGGCATAGAGCACTTCTGGGTACTCTTCTTTCAGCACACGCGGGAATGCTTGCTGCGTATAGGCCCACAGCAACTCCCTGCCGAAAATGACCGAACGCGTGTGCATGCGATAAATCTGCTCCGCATATTGATGGTGGCGGTCGTAGCTGAGCTCATGTCGAACAAACAGGATCAACACCATGCAGCAGGCCATGCCCACCGCCAGCCCGGCGATGGTTATCGTTGAATAGCTTTTGTGTTTGCGCAGGTTGCGAATAGCGATTCTGAAGTAGTTCTTGACCACGACATCCTCTCCTCTGTCAGGCTATAAGGGTTCAGCCCTTGGCCTTTTCCAAGACTGCTGATGGCTGATAGCTTTTCAAACTCCCGGAATGCTACTGGCTCTGGTTCTCAGAGCTACTGTAGCATAGCGCTTTAGGAGCAAGAAAATAACCAGTCTGCAATTCATCCCAAGGGCCACCATCTTTCAATAACTTTACCTACCCTCCTCTCCGTCATTTACCTTTGCTAAGCCTTATGGAAAAATCCAACCAGGGAAGGATCGGGACGGCCCGGCCAAAAGCTTGCGGCGCAATAAACAAGCCGATGCCTACCGCGAAACGGTTTCTAATGTAGCGCAAACCACCAGATATGAGCAACACGTCTTCCCTGAACGTCGGCTGCTCAGTTAGGAAGAAGGGATTCTCACTTATGAGCCTCAAGGTAGTGGTAACCTGCACTTCTGCACCCACAAACAGAATCACCGACAAGTCGTCCGAAATGTCCGGGCTGTCAAACGGAACGCCGATACCAAGCGTAACACTGCGGCGCGAACCGCCAATCGAAACCGAAGCAAACGTTGCCTTGATGGATCTTTTGTTCTCCACCTTGAGCCACAGCGCGCCGGCAGCCAAATCGATTTTATCTGTGTGTAAGAATCGGATTGTAGGCGAGAGGAACACCGCTTGACGGCGCGCTCCAGGGATGATGGAAACTCCACCCAGCAAAGTAAGAAAATCGGTCAAACCATATGTCAGCGTGGGCAAAAACAATACGAAATCGGAAAAGACAAGTTCACCTCGTTTGAGCGTACGTCCTGTTGGCGCCGCGAATAGACGACTTCGAGCTGCATCCCGCCTGAGCGACTTCTTTTCGTCTCTCTTGGATTGCATCCCCTTTTCACTTGAGCTTTGTTTTTCGCGGACTTTAGGGGCGCTGCGGCCCAAGCCCTGAGCATGCCCGGTTCCGCCGGTCGAGAGGAAAAACAAAGTCAGAATACAAATCACAATACTGAATGAGTGAATCTTGATGCAGGCTTCGACCTTTTGAAAAAGACCTGTTAATTCTAAAGCCGTCGCGAACGTATTGAGTCGCTCGGCCACGGCTAAATGTGCACTTTTGAATCCGAATCTCCTGATAGAGGCTTCATCGACCGAAGACGCTTGACTCTCATCCGTTCGGAATTGCTTGGAAAGCTCCCTACCTGTGATGAGATCTATGTCAAACGATTTATTATCACCTATGTCTATTTTCCCGTCCATAGCAACACCCTTTTGACGCGTATACGTCTCATGAATATCTCAAATTTATCCAGCGGTTTGGCCGGCGCCGGACGAAGACGGCCTGAGGGCCGCACTACAAACTTTACTCATATCTCAAGCTCTCCACCGGATTTGCCAGCGCCGCCCGCGCCGCCTGTGTGCTCACCGTCAGCAGGGCGATGAGTAAAGCCAGCCCGCCGGCCAGCGCGAAGACCCACCACCCGATGCCGATGCGGTAAGCAAAGTTTTGCAGCCATTTGTGCATCGCATACCACGCTACCGGCCAGGCGATCACGTTCGCCAGCAGCACCAGCTTGACGAAATCCTTCGACAGCAGCGCCACCAGGTTCGCCACCGTCGCACCAAAGACTTTGCGGATGCCGATTTCTTTGGTGCGCTGTTCCCCCGCAAACGAGATCAACCCAAAGAGACCAAGGGCCGCGATAAACACCGCCAGCACGGCGAATTGGTGATACATCGAACCCAGCTTTTGTTCCTCCTGGTAAAGTTGATCGAAATCCTGCTTCAAAAAGAAAAAGTCAAACGGGCGAGCCGGAACTTGCTCCTGCCACACGCTTTTGAGAAATGACAGTGTTTCCGGTATCCGCGCCGAGCTGATCCGTACCGCAAAATTATCAAGATAGTACAAAGCGGGGGAAGCCAGAATAACCAACGGCTCGATCTTGTGATGCAAGGAACGAAAATGAAAATCCCGCACGACACCGATGACCTGACCTTTCCTTGGTCCGCCGGACGCGATGTAACGAATCTCAAGTTTCTTACCTATGGGCGACCTCCACCCCAATTCTTTTACCGCGGTTTCGTTAAGAATGAAGCCCTCGCTGGCATCGGTGGTAAATGCCTTTGAGAAATCCCTACCTTGCGTAATCTCAAGGCCGAAGGTGCGGACAAAATCGTGATCCACAAGGAGTGTGGGGAAGTTGATTTCTGTAGCATCCGGCATCCCCTCTGCTTTCACCGGAAAATCGTAGAACCCGTGACGCCAGGGGTAGTTGGAAAGTGCCGTCACCGCGAGCACGCCAGGGGAACTCAGGAAGCGAGTCTTGAGCCCCTCAAAATTGCGCTGAACATCGTCATCTTTGACTGGAATGATGATCACGTTCTCTTTATCAAAACCCAGTCGCTTGTTCTGGATGAAGCGCAGTTGGCCGTCCATTACCAGCGTCACCACCACGAGCACAATGGAGATGGCAAACTGCAGGAC
>CAYQOI010000297.1:0-5169 GCA_964419085.1 uncultured Cytophagia bacterium
AGTCTCCTCGATGGTATCTTTTCCCGGGGCGTCTGTTTTTTCAGCGGTCTCGGGAGGCACCGCGAGGACATCTTGGGCCGATTTGCTTTTCTTTGCCGTCGGCCTTGCCGGTTTTGTTTTCCTACCTTTGCGTTCCAACTCCGAATGGATTTCTGCCAGCAGGGAGTCCACCAGGGAATCAGAGATGTCCTCCACATCGAACAGGTCGGGTGGGGGAGGCGCCTCTTTCTTTGGTTCCGGCCTTGGTTCCCGCGGCTCCGCTTTGGATTCTTTGTGGGCCTTCAGCACGGTATCGATATGGTCTCCGAAGACAAAATCCTGTTCTTCTTTTGGGGCCAGGACGGTGTCTTCGGGAACCGGAGTGCTCGACTTCGGAGCTTTTGTTTTTGCCTTTTTTTTCGCCCGCGGTTTCTTAGCAGCGGAGGGCTTTGCTGTCCGTCGGGCCCCGCCTTTCTTTTTCGTCGCTCTGGCTCCCTCGGACTTTTTCTGCAAGATGCGCGGATGCCCGCTCAGGGTGAGCTGCGGCGTTCCCGGCGGGTTGAGGGGCCGAAGCGCGGTGCTGTACATTTCCGCTTGCATCTTGCGAAGCTCGGCGGTGTGCAGCCTGCGTCTGAAGAGTTCGTTTTCCAGGGCCTCGCGTTTCACGATGGTGTAGTGGTACTTTTCGCTGTTCAGCGCGGCAAGGATTTCATCCACTTCGAATTCGGGATGTGAGACCACGATGTCGAGAACCTTGGTGATGTCCTCGATACTCAGGAAGCGGTTCCCCACATCCCACGAATCGGCTTGCTCTGATGGGTCTGTGGATTCCTGGTGTTGTGCCCCCCCGGTGTCTCGGATAGCCAGAAAGGTGATGTCATCCAACTGCCGGCTGCCTTCGGTAAACGAGTAGATGCTGTAGCGCAGTTTGTCTGCAAACGCGCTCAGCGCGAGGTGTGAGTTTTCCCGCAAAACTTTGAGCAACCGTTCCTCGCCGTAGAGTTCTCGCCGCCTGTTCATGGCCTCGGTGACCCCGTCGGTGTAAAGCAACAGCATGTCGTCGGGCAGGAGCTGAATGGTTTCCGACCGCAGGTATTTTCCCATGAGCTTGTTGTCCGGGAGCTGGATCCCGATAGGGAAACCCATGGGGTTCAGGAAGAAAGTACGTTGCCACTGCGGCCGATGCAGGATCATCGGAGTGTGGCCCGCGCTGGCGAAGTTCAGGACATGATTTCGGATGTCCAGGATGAGATACAGCACCGTCACAAACATGCCGTTTTTGATGTCGTGGATGATGAAATCGTTGACCCGGGCCAAGACTTCGGCCGCGTCCTTGACCCCTCTGGCTTCCGTGCGCAACGCGGTGCGCACCATGGTCATGACCAGAGATCCGGGGACGCCTTTACCCGCCACGTCCGCGACCGCGATGCCCACGGTGTCGGTATCCACGTCGATGAAATCGTAGTAGTCACCCCCGATGGACTGTGCCGCTTCATAGTAGGTTGCGATCTCGAAGTCCTGGATCTTGGGCGTCGTGAGGGGGAGCAGCGAACGCTGGATGTCCTTAGCGACTTGCATCTCTTTTTCGAAGCGTTCCTGTCTGGCCAGGTGCTGCTGCGATTCGCGAAATTTCTCGGTCATTTCGCTGAACGCCCGGGCGATCTCTCCGATCTCAGATGCCGCGTCCACATCGATCTGGCTGGCCGCGTCGCCCTTTTTCTGTGCTTTTATCCAGGTGGTGAGATTGTGCAAAGGGTGCAGCAGGAGCGTACCCAGCAGCACGATGAGCACATAACCTGCGCCAAGAATGGTGCCCGCGACTTTCAGATAACCGAGACGCCGGTTTTTCAGCAGTGAGCGATGGTAGTGCTTGGTCAGGAGCACATGGACCTTCTTGAATCGCGCGGGCTGGTCGAGATACTCGATGGCATGCTCGAATTCGTACACGTCCACGCCGTCGACGGTGCGGTAGGCAAAAGCATTGGGCGCGACGCGCGTGACTCCTCCCGACCGCCCGAACGGGCGGTTGATCTCGGCGGTCAATGTGGACCAGGCCACCAGGCCGTCTTCGTCTTCCACCGAGAGGCTGTAGATTTTGCCGACGTTTTCCTGATAAACCGGCAACGCCACCGCGTTGATGTAGGACTTTCCGTTGGCGTCGAGCAGCAAGTCGGGCTTGGCGGAGCCGATCTGACTGGCGATCTGTTTGCTGAGGCTCTGGCCCGTTTCCAGCACCATCGCTTTGGTGGTTTTTGCCGCCTTGAAGTAGAAGGCGACGTAGCCGGCAACCGTGGCACAGGTGAACACCGTCAACGCCCAGCGGAGAAAGCGCGTGCGGAGGGAAACAGGCTGGCTGGGCTGTTCCTCTTGCACCAGGCCTTCCAGGGGCGCGCTCAGGTTTTTGGTGAGGTGAAGTTCGTTGCCGCGTTCGGTCTTTCGATATTCGATCTCATCGATGAGGCGCCGCATGATGAAGATGCCGAGCCCACCCCGCTTGCCTTCCTCAACGTAGTTCCGAATGTCCGGTTCTTTCGCCCAATTGGGATCGAAGTAGTCGCCCTGGTCGATGAGCACCATGGTGACCCGATTGCGGCTGACCTCAGCCTGCAGAGTGATGAAACTCTGTTTGTCGTGGTAGGCGTGTTGGATGATGTTGGTCGCGGCCTCGTCCACCGCAAGTTTGAATGCGCGCACCAAGTGGCCGGGAAGCTGGTACTTGTCACCGATATCGGTGACGAAGTCTCGCAGCTCACTGAGGTGGCTGATGTCGCCCGGGACTTTGAGCTGTTCGGTTTTTGCCGCTCGCTTCACTTACTGCCTCGCTGGGAAACGCGCACGTCGCTTGTCGATGAACCTGGTGAGATGGCCCTGTACCGTTTTTTGCGCAGGCTGCCCAGATAGACGGGAAAATCGCAGCGCCGCATCAAATGTTCGGCCAACAACCTGCCGCCGATTTCATTCTTGTCCTCTTTGTTGACGAAATAGGCTACCCTGGCGTCGATGGGTACGTTCTTGAGGTAGCTTTCTGCCGAGAGCAGCTCGTTAGCCACGATCTCCGGCGTGAGCTTGGTTCCCATGGGAAGGTGCCATTTCTCCGAGAAAAGCTCTGCCCGATGAACAGTGCTGTTGGAGAGCGGTTTTCCCACCACCTCGGCGGCGCAAAGAACGACCACGGTGTTGGTGATGATGGGAATGGGTGGCTCGTAAAGTTTGTGCGTTTTGAGGGGACGCTGTCGCGATCCGTCCGCCTCGATGAGCACGACATCGGCCAGCCGCTTCAGCATCTGCACCGACTGCGTGTTCACACCAGAGAGCGTATCCGCCTTGTAGTAGTCTTTTGCCACGATAACTATGCCCAGTTCTTCCAGCAGAACTTGCAGCTCATCGAGGTAATCTTCCCGCTCTTGCTGCAGGACCAATCCGGTGTTGGGAAAGACCTGCATTTTCGTGGTGGTGGTCAGAATCACCTTCAGGTCCTTTCTGGCAAGCTCGCGACCGATTCTGTGCAGCAAAGTGGATTTCCCGCCGCCGCCGATAAAGGAGACCACCTGCCCTCTGAGCTTGCGAATGTCTGGATGGATAATTTTGTAAAATTTCATCTTGACACATCAATCTGGTCGCCAAATGTTAGCGGTTTTATCCCAAAAGATCAAGAACCCAGGTGCCAAATCGAAGATGCCTGGTGCGGACCTCACCGAGGCGGAGAATCCCGGCAGGTCTGGTGCACGAGTGACAATTTTTGCTTGCTTGTCACTCTCCAAATTATATATTGTATGCGCAATCAGATCGATTAGCGTAATTTGTCAGAATATGCAACGGGCTGAATCGGCCCGAATTGAAAAGGAGAAACTAGGAATGAGCACGGTTGATTTGAAAGCTGCACAGGAGCATTTTGCCAGACTCCTGGAACGGCAGCTGGCGCGTGTCGAACAGATGAAACGAGAAACCGAATGGATCGATTATGCCACGCTGAAACCCATCAAGATCGGAATAATCGGCGGGGATGGTATCGGTCCGTTTATCGCCGCGGAAGCACAGCGTGTACTGCAGTTCCTGCTCAAAGAGGAGGAGGAGAGTGGCAAAGTGCAATTCAACGTCATCGAAGGGCTGACCATCGAGCGCAGGGCCGAGGTGGGCAAGGCCATCCCGGATGACGTGCTTGAGGAAATCAAGAAATGTCACGTCCATCTCAAGGGCCCGACGACCACCCCGCGGAAGGGCGACCCATGGCCCAACGTCGAAAGCGCCAACGTGGCCATGCGCAAGGAACTCGAGCTTTTTGCCAACGTCCGGCCCGTAAAGGTGACCAAAGAGGGGATCGATTGGACTTTCTTCCGGGAAAATACCGAAGGTTCTTACGCGCTTGGCAGCGACGGGCTCAACGTTTCCGACGACCTGGCGGTGGATTTCACCATCGCGACGACGCAAGGGACCGAACGTCTCATTCGTCTTGCGTTCGAGTACGCCCGCAAAAACAACATCAAAAAGGTGACGCTGGTTACCAAGGCCAACGTCATCAAAACCACCGATGGCAAGTTTCTGGACATCGGCTACCGCATCGCCAAAGAGTATCCGGAAATCGAATGCGATGACTGGTACATCGACATCATGACCGCAAAACTGGTGGATCCCAAACGCCGGACCCAGTTCCGGGTGCTGGCCCTCCCCAATCTGTACGGCGACATCCTCACCGATGAGGCCGCGGAGTTTCAAGGCGGTGTCGGCACAGCCGGGAGTGCGAATATCGGCAAGCGCTACGCCATGTTCGAAGCCATCCACGGCAGCGCGCCCCGCATGGTGAAAGAGGGCAGGGCAAAGTACGCCGACCCGGCGAGCATGATCCGCGCTGCGGCCATGCTCTTGCGCCACATCGGGTTTGAGGCCAAGGCGAAGAGCCTGGAGATGGCGCTGGATATTTGCGGCCAATTCGAAAAGAAGGTCAGGATCACCGGCCGCTCCGACGGCGCCACCAGCAAGGAATACGCCGACTACTTGATGGAGACGCTCCAGGACCCCAACCTGGAGTCTCGGTGGCAGAGCTTCCGAGAAAAAGCCTAACACCTGAGAAACGATTTCAGGGCGTCCGGTCCTGGAGCAGATGCTCCGGGCGTGACGCCCTTTTTGTTTCCCGTTTCGACACCCCTCTTTAATGGGGCAGTCCAAAAACACTCGCGCGACGGCGTCTCGCCG
>CAYQOI010000298.1:0-5159 GCA_964419085.1 uncultured Cytophagia bacterium
CGCCTTTCCGGGCCGACTGCAAACAACTCTTGACGAAAAAGCCGCGTTTTGTTGAAATAAATCACCGCCGGAGAACGTTTGTTTCAATCTATCACAGATCGAGTTACCGTGATTCTTTTTATCTTGCGCCGGGGGATTCAACGACGATGAAGGGACAGCTTTTTGGAATTGTTTTAACGCTGACCGGACTCCTGCTGGGATGTTCCAGGCACGAGGCTATTCAGGTGGCGGGTTCCACCACCGTGCTGCCCGTGGTGTCCAAAGCAGCCGAGCGGTTCGGCACGCTACACCCGGAAGTGCAGGTCTTCGTGAATGCCGGCGGTTCGGGCGTGGGGATCAATCAGCTCGGCGAGGGGAAGATCGACATCGGAATGGCCTCCCGGGAGATCACCCAAGCCGAATATGCGAAATATCCGAAGGTTCATTTTGTCACTCACGCCATCGGAAGGGACGCGGTGGTGCCGGTGGTTTCCTCGGAAATCTTCGACGCGGGCGTGCACGTGCTGAGCCTGGAGCAGATCGCGCGCATCTACAAAGGGGAAATCCGAAACTGGAAAGAGGTGGGAGGCCCCGACCGGGAGATTCTGGCGGTAGACAAAGAACGATCTCGGGGGACGCGGCACGTGTTTATGCAGGCGGTCATGGGCGACGAAGAAGCGGATGCGCCGGGAGCAGACCTGGTGTTAGGCTCCAACAACGAGGAGCAGACCGCCATCGCGCAAAGCGACGCAGCCATCGGCATGCTGTCCCACGCCTGGCTCAACGACGACGTCAAAGGGCTGTCCATCCGCATGCCGGACGGCACGGTGGTGCCGCCCACCCTGGAAAACCTCGCCAACGGCACGTTTCCCATCACGCGGGACCTGCTTCTCATCACTGACGGTGAGCCCCGGGGCAACGTGAAGGCATTTATCGAATTCATTTTGAGCCCGGAGGGCCAGCGCATCGTGGAAGAATCCGGCTATGTCCGCATCAAATAGAATCGGCAAGGGCTATGTCGTCGCCAGCACGTTCATCAGCGCGGGCGTGATTCTGGTCATCCTTGCGTTCCTGGGACTGCACAGTTGGGATGCCGTCCGCCAGGTGGGCTGGCGTCTGCTGACGCTGGAATGGAACCCGGCAAAAGGGAGGTTCGGACTCGTGCCCATGCTCTACGGTTCGCTCATGGTGACGTTCATCGCGCTGGCCATCGCGCTTCCTCTGGGTCTGTTGACCGCGGTGTTCACTTCCGAATTGCTGCCGGGCAGGTTTAGAGTGTACGTCAAATCTCTGCTGGAGTTGCTCGCCGGCATTCCATCGATCATCTACGGACTCATCGGCGTCGCGTTCTTCAGCGTGTGGGTGGAAAAGCTGTTCGACTTGCAATCCGGCCGAACCATCCTCACCGGCGGGCTGTTGCTGGCGGTGATGGTGCTCCCGACCATCACCACCCTGGTGGACGACGCGCTGCACAACGTGCCGCGCAAGTACCGAGAGGCAGCCCGGGGGCTGGGGCTCTACAAATACGAAGTCGTCAAAAGCGCGGTGCTGCCCAACGCGAAAGGGGAGATCGTCGGCGCGGTGCTGCTTGCGCTGGGCCGCGTCCTGGGGGAAACCATGGCCGTCATGCTGGTCATCGGCAGCATCGACAAGATCCCGACGTCCGGCTTCAACGTCCTGGTACCGGGACAAACCATCACTTCGAAGCTGGGGCGGGAAATGGCTGAGACCGCTTTCGGTTCCTTACACTTCAGCGCATTGATATGCATGGGGCTGGTGCTGCTGCTTTTTGTTTTGCTAACCACAATTCTCGCGCTGGCTTTCTTTTACAATCCGGAACAGCGGCTCTATGAGTAGAGAATTGGCTGACAAGTTGTTCACGGCCTTGAGCTGGGTGGGAGTAGGACTTTCCTGCTCTATCTTGCTATTCTTATTTGCGGTCATCGCGTGGAACGGGGCGCGGGCAGTGGACTTGCGGTTTCTCTTTACCGCGTCGCGGGACTTTGGGGCGGCCGGTGGCATTTTTTACCAGATCCTGGGAAGCCTTCTGCTGGTGGTCGTGGCCGCGCTCATCTGCTTGCCCATCGCGCTGGGCACCGCGCTTTTCAAAAGCGAGTATATGAAACGAGCGAAGACGAAGAAACTGTGCGCACTGCTGGTTTACGGGTTGAACGGCGTACCGTCCATTATTTTCGGCATCTTCGGCCTCCTCTTCTTCGTAAACATTTTGGGAACCGGCATTTCCTGGCTGGTGGGCTCCGTGATCCTCGCGATCATGATGCTGCCCACCGTGGTGCTGGCCACATATCACGCCGTCAGCAGCATCCCGGTGAGCTACCGCGAGAGCGCCAGTGCCCTGGGCCTGAACAAATGGCAGGTGATCACCAAGGTGCTGTTGCCGCAGGGGATCGGCGGCGCGATCACGGGCCTGTTTCTGGGTCTTGCGCGGGCCGTGGGTGAAACCGCGCCCATCATGTTCATCGCGACCGCGTTCTCCGGTGTAAAGATTCCGGGTTCGGTGTTCGAACCCGTGGTAGCCTTGCCCACGCATATTCTCCTGCTGGCGCAACAGGCGACGCATCCGCAGGCCTTGAAAAATGCCTGGGGCGCGAGTTTTGTCCTCATCGCCCTGGTTACGCTGTTCAGCGTGCTGGGGTTGTGGAGCAGAGTGAAAACAAAAACGGTGACAACGAGATGAAAGAGTCAGCAGCCCTCAAATTGGCACATTCCTCGGCTCAGGCGACGCAGGCCAAGGTGGAAATATCCGACCTGCACGTCTGGTTTGGGGAAGCACATGTCCTCAGAGAAATCGAACTGACGTTGCGGGAATTCCAGGTGAACTGCATCGTCGGCCCCTCAGGCAGTGGAAAATCGACGTTGATCCGCAGCATCAACCGGATGAACGACGAGGTGGAGGGCTATGTCTGCAAAGGAGCCATCCGCGTAAACGGACGGAACATCCTGTCGCGCTCGGAGAACGTGGCCAGATTGCGCACAGAAGTGGGCATGGTGTTTCAGAAACCGTGTGTCTTCCCGAAGTCCATCGCGGAAAACGTGCTTTTCGGCCTGCAGCATCTGCGCAAGCTGTCGAAGCACGAAAGACTGGAAGTGGTGGAAGAGAATCTGAAGGCGGCTTCCTTGTGGCGAGAGGTCCGGCACCGGCTGAACGATCCCGCCAGCTCGCTCTCCATGGGACAGCAGCAGCGGTTGTGCATCGCGCGCACGCTGGCGGTGAAACCGAAGATCATCCTGTTGGATGAGCCGACCTCGTCTCTGGATCCGGTGTCCACCCGGGCCATCGAAAGCCTGATGCTGGAGCTGAAGAAGAACTACACCATCGTGTTCGTCACCCACAACATCCAGCAGGCCCGCCGCATCGCGGACTATCTCATTTTTCTGTGCAATGGGCAGATCATCGAACAGGGGCCCAAAGAGCGGCTCTTTCTCCACCCCGAAAAGGAGCAAACCAGGAAGTATCTCAACGAAGAGTACTGCGACTGCTGACATGCGGCAGCGCTGCTCGGCGGCGCCAATCCGCCGGTGCTACACCAGCCCCACCTCCGCGTTGAACGCTTCGATGAGCTTGTCGATCTCCGACGCCTGGCCCTGAATCCGCGTCCAGTAGTCGGGCCACTCGTACCACTGCGCGTCGAGCTCCTCCAGTTGCTTGCCCTGCTGCTCGATCCACGTGAAGTACTTGAGATTGTGGATTCGCTTGCGCTCCGGGTGGGCCAACTCCAGCATGGAATCGGTCTTCACGCCCTGCAAGAAACCGTGAAAATCCCCCACCGCAGCGTCGTGCGTGTAGTCGCCGTTTTCCTGGCGCAGTTCTGCCAACCTACTCTGGTACAAATCCATGGAGTCGGTGAAGATGGTAAAGACCGCGTCGCGCTCGGTGAGTTCGAAGTACCTGGCGAATTTGATCGCGGCAAGCAGATTGCTGACGCCCGAAATGCCAAGCAGGGGCAACCGTTCGATGACCCCATCGGGCACGCCGTTGGCAGCCAGGTACTCCTGTCCCGCGGGCTCGTTGAACAGCCGGATGAGGCGCATGCAGGCTTCATCGTCCACCGCCACCACCATGTCGGTGTTGCGCACGTTGTGAATCCACGGCACGTGCTTGTCGCCGATGCCTTCGATGCGGTGGCCGCCGTAGCCGTTCATCAGCAGTGTCGGGCACTGCAGCGCTTCCGCCGCGGCGATTTTGCAGCCGGGGAAGGCCTGCTTGAGATAGTCGCCGCACGCGATGGTGCCGGCGGAACCGGTGGAACTGACGATGCCGGCAAATCGCTGGCCCTCTTTCAGTTGCGTGCGCAGCACTTCTTCCATAGCCCGGCCGGTGACATGGTAGTGCCAGAGGTAGTTGCCGAACTCATCGAACTGGTTGAAAATCACCACGTCGTCGCGGGTCTCTCGCAGTTCCCAGCACTTGTCGTAGATCTCCTTCACGTTTGATTCGCAGCCGGGCGTCGCGATGACTTCGCCCGCGATGGATCTCAGCCAGTCGAAGCGCTCCTGGCTCATCTCCTCGGGCAAGATCGCGATGGACTCACACGCCAGCAGCGCGGAATTGTACGCGCCCCCGCGGCAGTAGTTTCCGGTGGAGGGCCACACCGCCTTGTGACGCGTCGGGTCGAATTGTCCGGTCACCAGCCGGGGAACCAGACAGCCGAAGCTGGCCCCCACCTTGTGTGCTCCGGTGGGAAACCACTTGCCCACCAGCCCGAAGAGGCGGTCGGGCACGCCCGTGAGTTCGCCGGGCAACTCCAGAAAATTGACCCCGTCGTAGAGTCCGCCTTTGTCTTTGGGCTCGTTTTTCCAGGTGATGCGAAACAGATTGAGGGGATTGACCTCCCAGAGCTCAACTTCCTTCAGTTGCGTTTTGATCTTTTCCGGCACGCGGTCGGGATGAATCATCTGCTCGAAGGTGGGGATGATGATGTTGCGTTCGCGCGCCCGCTGAATGGTGCGCTTCAGTTGGGTCGTGTCCACAGTCAGATCGATCATTTCTCCGTGCTCTCTTTTCCTCGGTTGAGTGAATCTGTTTGTACGAACGTTCGTCTTGCTACAAGTGCTTTCGTAAGAAGGCCAGTGTGCGCTGCCAGGCCAGGTCCGCGGCTTTCGTGTTGTAGTTGGGATTGCTGCCCTTGCGGCTGGCAAACCCGTGCGTGGTGTTGGGA
>CAYQOI010000299.1:0-3701 GCA_964419085.1 uncultured Cytophagia bacterium
CGGTACATGTTTGGATAAATGCCCCTGGTAAACGGGTACGAACCCGGTTCACCCAGTTCCGTCGTGTCACAGTCGTCCGCGCGGTAAACCCGTTTTATCTCGATATCTGCGTCGGTCTTGAAAACCTTCTTGCGCTCTTGCACAGCTCCGCTCTCTTGTTTCATCGCCTTTCCTCGCCTCAACTCATGAATGAGGTGACCGCTCCGGGACGAAGTCGTCGCCGTATTTTTCTCTAGGATGAAAGGTCCGGTGCACCTCTTTGAGATACTCCCGGTCCAGATGGGTGTAGATCTGCGTGCTGGAAATGTCCGCGTGGCCCAACATCTCCTGCACCGCTCGCAAGTCGGCACCGCCTTCGATCAGATGCGTGGCAAAGGAATGCCGAAACGTGTGAGGTGACACGTGTTTTTTGATCCCCGCCTGCACCACGTAGCCCTTTAAAATCTTCCAAAAGCCCATGCGGCTCAAAGGCCGACCCTGCCAGTTGAGAAAAACATAGTCTTCGCTCCTGGCGCTTCGTACCAGAATGGGACGCACCGCCCGCAAGTACTGTTGTGTGTAGTCGATGGCCTGCTCTCCGATGGGGACAATCCGTTCCTTGCCGCCCTTCCCGAACACCCGAACAAAGCCGTCGACGAAAAAAAGATCCGACAGCCTGACCGAAATGAGCTCGGAGACGCGGACGCCGGAGGCGTAAAGGAACTCCAGCATGGCCCGGTCACGCACTCCTTTAGGCTGAGAAAGATTCGGTTGCCGCAAGATGGATTCGACCTCCCACTGGTCCAGCGTGACCGGCAACGTCCTGGCCAGGCGGGGCAGGCCGAGATTTTCGGTGGGGTCGAACTCCAGGTGCCCTTCGCGCAACAGGAAGCGATGAAACATCCGAATCGCCGAAAGGTTTCGGCTCATGCTCCTGGATGTAAGACCCAATTCCCTCAGCGTCTGCAACAAATCCCGGATGTCGATTGGGGTGACCTCAGAAAGTTGTGTGATGTTTCGGTACTTCAGGAATGCGAGATAGCGAGCGAGATCATTTTGGTAAGAAACAACGGTGTTGTGTGCGGCATTTCTCTCGATGCGCAGAAAACCGAGAAATTCCTCTAATTGTCTTTCCATTCAAAGCAGAACTCATTTAATCCCCGGCAGGATATCCTCGGTTAGCGAAAGCGCGATGCCCGAAAGCATGACCTCCGGTCCAAGTTTGGTGAAATCACCGGAAAGCAGGCTTGAATCCACATTGGCATACAGAGAGCAACCCGCCTCCCGCTCGATGGTCAATCCGGAAAGGTGCCCTCCGTGCTCTCCCACAAACGTGACCTCCCCAAGCATTTCGCTTACAACGTAGCCTGTACAGAAGTGGAGCTGCAGGTGGGTATCGTAAGTGTAAACGCTGATCAGATTGCCTCGCTTTTTTCCAATGGGGATATCGGGGTAGATTTCAAGCGAGATTTTACGGCCAGCCTCCTTGTTCTCGATAACGAAGCGGTAGTTGTTTCCCCACAATTTCGCCTCAACGCCAAGCGCCTTTGAAATCTCCTCGACATCCTTCTTGGTGAATTTCACGTCGACACTCCTTTCAGGTCGATACGCAAAACCCCGAGCGAATCGGGGCTGGCAAAAACAACTGATTCCATCAGGCAGCGGCTAAACGCGGGTCACCCTCGTGGCGCGGGGTCCCCTTTCCCCACTGATCGCTTCAAAAACAACTTCCGCGCCCTTATCGAGCGTTTTAAACCCCTCCATCTCGATCACGGAAAAATGGACAAACACCTCTTCCCCGTCTTCCCGTTCAATGTACCCGTAGCCCTTGAGATCATTGAACCATTTGACTCGACCGCTGGGCATCAGCACTACCTCCGTCGTCTTCCGCTAAGTTGAAAAAATATAACCAATATAATGCTTTTTGTCAAGATATTTGTCCCTCAGGCCACGGCCGCCCGAATCTCTTTCAACGCGGCGGCGATGTCCGCGGCGCCGAAAATCGACGAGCCCGCCACCAGAACGTTTGCGCCGGCGGGGACGACTTCCCGGGCGGTCACGGCATCGATCCCGCCATCGACTTCGATGAGAACGGGCTTGCCCGCTTTCTGGACCAGGCGCTGCGCGCGAGCGACCTTGTTCACCGCGGCCGGGATGAACTTCTGGCCGCCAAAGCCGGGATTCACGCTCATCACCAGAATAAGCTCAACTTCGGAGACGATGTCCTCCAGCAGCGAAATAGGGGTCGCCGGGTTGAGTGCCACGCCCGCCTTCGCCCCGTTGGACTTGATGTGTTCTACGGTGCGATGCAGGTGCGGACAAGCCTCCACGTGCACGGTGATGCAATCAGCACCGGCTTTTCTGAACGCTTCGATGTAGCGGTCCGGCTCTTCGATCATGAGATGCACGTCCAAAGGCAGCTCGCTCACCTTGCGCACGGTTTCGACCACCAGCGGACCGAACGAGATGTTGGGCACAAAATGGCCATCCATGACATCCAGATGCAGCCAATCCGCGCCGGCTTCCTCCACCACCTGAATCTGCTCCCGAAGCACGGCAAAGTCGGCTGCAAGGATAGACGGCGCGATGATCACTCGGGCAGGCTCAGTTTTCTTCAACGGTGGTCACCAGCAGGTTTATGGTGTCGCCATGCGCCACGGTCTGCCCCGCGGGCAAAGATTGGTCGATCACCGTGTTGGGCAAAAAATCGTTATTAAACTTGAAGGTCACCTCCCCAAGCTGCAAGCCGGATTTGATGATCTCGCGCTTGGCGACGTCCAGGGTTTTACCCAGCACCGACGGAACCACCACGTTCTGGGTGGGCTTTCCCAAACTCACCGTGATGTCCACCTCAGTGCTCACTTTGACCAAAGAATTGGGCTCATGGGACTGCCAGATCACCACATCCGGGAGTTCGTCGGGTCGATACTCGTATTCGATCTCCCCCACTCGCAGACCAAAGCTTTTGAGCTGCTCCAGCGCGTTGGTCTCCGACAGCCCGATGAGATTAGGAACCTGGACCTCTCGCTCCCCCACGCTAATGATGAGGTAGACCCGGCGACCGCGTTTCACCAGCCTGTTGGGCCGAGGATTCTGCTCCACCACATACCCGAAAGGCAGGTGCGGGTCGTAGCGCTCTCCGGCCTTCACCGCCTTCAAGCCCTGTAATTGCAGCATTTCTTTGGCGGTTTCAAATCGCTTGCCGATGGTGTTGGGTACGGCAAGCGCCTCGCCGTGCTTGGTGTACCAGGGCATGACCACGCGGTCCATCACCCCCACGAAGAGGAAAAAACCCAGCATCAGCCCGCCGAGCTTCAACAAACGCCTTGGCGTGAAAATCCTGCGCAAAATAACTCTTATCATTCCAGCCATCAGTTTATCCCGTTTTGACCAAACGCACCGCAAATACGCCATCCATCTTGTGCACAAAGGGCAGCGTGCGCACCCAACCCTCTTTGCTCACAAAGGTGCGATGGATTTCCTGCGGCGGTGCGTCCATCTCGACGTTCTTTTGCTCTGCCAGAAACGCCGAAACAAGCTCCTCATTTTCCTCCGGTTCGATGGTACAGGTGCTGTAAACCAAAACGCCTCCCACACGCAACAACGAGATGGCGTTTTTCAGAAGCGCGAGTTGCACGCTGCGGACATTTGTGATTTCCTCCGGCCGGCGCTTCCAACGCAGATCTACCCGTCTGGCTAACACACCCAGCCCGGAGCACGGC
>CAYQOI010000299.1:3711-5135 GCA_964419085.1 uncultured Cytophagia bacterium
TCCACCAGCACGCGGTCCGCTCCCCGGACACAAACGTTTCGGCCGTCTGCACGAACGAGCTGGACCGAGCGAAGACCCAACCGCTTTGCATTCTCCCGGAGTAGCGCCAGCCGGTCCGCACGAACATCCACCGCCAGAATCGTTCCGCGATCGCGCATCAGGCTTGCCACGTGACATGTCTTGCCTCCAGGCGCGGCACACAGGTCAACCACCGTTTCTCCTGCGCGCGGCTGCAGCATCGAGGTTGCCAGCGCGGTGCTTTCATCCTGTATTGTGAACCACCCTTGCTTGAAGGCGTCTGTTTCGGTCAGCCCCTGCGCCTTCTCCACCCTGATAAAATCCGGAAAATACGCGGCGGGCTTTGGCGCAAATCCGAGTTCCCGCAGGCGGCGCGCGAGCGTATCCCGGTCGGTCTTTTGAGGATTCACACGCAACGTGACCGCCGGCCGTGAATTGTTGAATTTGCAGAGCTGCAGCGTGTCTTCGACGCCGAACCGAGCCACCCAGCGGGAGAGCATCCACTCGGGATGCGAGTGCTGCACCGCGAGCGCGGCAACAGCGTCGTCTTTGAGAGAAGGAAAAGTCAACTTGTCCGCCTCACGCAAGTAAGTGCGCAGCACGCCGTTCACCAGACTTGCCCAGCGGGGATTGCCGGCTCTTTTGGCCTGAGACACCGCTTCGGAAACCACCGCGTAGTCCGGCACCCGGTCCAGAAAGCGCAACTGGTACATGCCCAGCCGCAGAATCGTCTTCAAGCTCAGAGGGGCGGCGTCAAAATCACCGCGAAAGAACCGCCGCAAGATCCAATCCAGTTGACCCCGCCAGCGCAAGGTGCCGTTCACCAACTCCAGCAGCAACGCGCGGTCTTTGGCCGGCAAGGCATGCTTGTGGAGTGCGCGCGCGAGCAGTGCGTCCGCGTACTCCCGGCCTCGCTCCACCCGCACCAGGATGTCCTGAGCTACCTGTCTCACGGAAGAGCAGCTAACGTCCAAGTTTTTGGCCAACATGAACCTTTTGTCCTCGCAAAAACTCTTCCACCGACATCTTGCGCTTGCCCTCGAGTTGCAGTTGTGTGACCTCCAACGCGCCGCTCCCGGTTGCCACCTTAAAACTGTGGCGGCTCACCTCGATGATCTCGCCGGGTTCGGCATCAGACGCCGGGTCGGCAAGCCTCGCTTCGAACACTTTCAGCACCTTCCCGTGGAAGTAGGTGAACGCGGCCGGGACCGGATTCAGTCCCCTGACCAGATTTCGGATTTCCACGCTGCTCTGGTGCCAACGGATTTCGGCCAGCTCCCGAGTCAGCTTGGGCGCACGGGTGACCTCGCCCTCCTGTCGCTTCGGCGTCAGCGTGCCCGCATCCAGGCCCTCCACGGTTTCCAGCAGTACCTCGGCGCCTAACTCGGCCAGCCGGTCGTGCAGCT
>CAYQOI010000300.1:0-5133 GCA_964419085.1 uncultured Cytophagia bacterium
CGGATCTTTCTTGAAGGCTTCGACCATCTTCTTTACGTCACTGCCATTTTGGGAACTTGAAAGTTCAGCCAAACCAAGGCAGAAAAAAGCAAAAGCGAACAAAGTTAAAGACCGTTTACTCATGTAGGTTCTCCACCGGTTGGCTTTTCATCGTGGGGGAAAGACGCAGAATGGCAGGCAAGAAAGAACGGGCGTCGTGGATCGAGGGCCCGAAGACAACCATGTTTTTGTGAAAGCTGTGGACCTGGATTCGGGAATTCAAGTCAGTACTGGTGTTAAAACAGCTCGGCGCTCATCGCACCCCCGCGGTTCATGAAACGTTTCGACGCTACCTTAACCGAACGAGCTTCCCGGACATTTTATTCCAAAATGTGAGCGCCAAGAGAGGTGGAATCCTGGGCTCTGGAGGCGGTACAGATCCGCCCGAATCCGCGTTTAGGAAAGAGGGGGTGTTTGGCGCAGGCCGCCCGCGTCGCGACGGGAGACCGCCGCGCGACGCCGTGGCTCTCTGCTGGAACGGACATTTTTGATCCGCACTAAAATTGGCGGAGCGCCTGCCCCAAAATCGGTTGACAAACCGGCCGCGATTGCGTATATTCTACCAATTTTTCTGACAGGGAACGGCGGAAAACAACAAGGAGCACAGGGCATGATCGAAGGCGTCGAGATTAAGGAATTGCAAACGCATCAGGACGAGAGGGGCTTCTTCCGCGAAGTTGTCCGGGTGACCGACGGTTTCTTCACCGAGGGGTTCGGTCAATTCAGCCACTCGTTGATGTACGCCGGCGTGGCCAAAGCCTGGCATGTTCACAAGACCCAGGTGGACTGGTGGTACGTGCCCGTGGGCAACATCAAAGTCGCACTGCACGATTTGCGGGAGGGCTCGCCCACCAAAGGGGAGACGCAGGTGCTGTTCATGGGCGAAAACTACGGAGCCAGGGTCCTGAAAATCCCGGCCGGTGTGGCGCACGGCTGCCGCGTGTTGGGAAGCCACGCGCACCTGTTTTACATCACCTCGAAGACCTACGATCCGGAGGAGGAGGGCCGCATTCCGCACGACGATCCGCAGATCGGATTTGACTGGACCGCCAGTCCTCCCATAAAGTAACCCAAAAATTACATGGAACTGGGAATCGACGGGAAAGTTGCGCTGGTAGCCGCCTCGAGCCGCGGGTTGGGCAAGGCTGTGGCCGCGGGTTTTGCGCGGGAGGGCGCCAAAGTGGTGATCTGCGCTCGCAGCGCAGAGACGCTGGAACGGGCCGCCGAGGAGATCCGCCGCGAGACCGCCGCGACCGTGCTCGCCGTTCCCACCGACCTCACCGATCCCGAGCAGATCGCCGCGCTGGTTGCCCGGGTCGAGGGGGAATTCGGCACCGTCCACATCCTGGTGAACAACGCGGGCGGCCCTCCCGCGGGCTACTTCCAGGATTTGGACGACGAAAAATGGCGGCAAGCCGTGGAGCTCACGCTGATGTCCTCTGTGCGCCTGACCCGGGCGGTGTTGCCGTTCATGAAAAAGCAGAAATGGGGCCGCATCATCAACATCACGTCGGTGTCGGTGAAACAGCCCATCGACGAGCTGCTGCTTTCAAACAGTCTGCGGCTCGCGGTTGTGGGTTGGGCCAAGACGCTGGCCAATCAGGTTGCGGCCGAGGGCATCCTGGTGAACAACGTCTGTCCCGGCTGGACGCGTACAGACCGGGTGGTGGAGCTTTTTACGGCCCGGGCCAAACGCGAAGGCACCAGCGCGAAACAGATCGAAAGCCGGATCACCAGCACCATTCCCATGGGGCGATTGGGTCGACCCGAGGAACTGGCAAATCTCGTGGTGTTTCTGGGTTCGGAATGCGCCAGCTATCTTACCGGCACATCCATTCAGGTAGACGGCGGCGCGGTGAAAGGCATTTACTAACGTGGAAAATTCACAAACCGGGTTTTTAGTCAAAGACTTGGAAATGTCATAGAGCTGTCCAAAAAGTCGGCCTTTTCTGTCATTCCTGCGAAGGCAGGAATCTCTAACATGCTGATTTTAATAGACTCCTGCATTCGCAGGAGTGACAAATTGGTGCTTTTTTCCGACTTTTTGGACAGCCCCGTCCACGGCTCACCCGCGCAGTGTGGTGACTTCAGATGGATTCCCGCTTCCGCGGGAATGACAAATCTGGTTTTGTGAATTGTTCAGACTAACTTCTGCAGAAAGGCGAGGATGAAGACAAAGCTTTTGATTCTGATCATGAGTTTCTTTGTGGTTTCAAATCTTCAGGCGCAGCGGTTGAACCAGCATCGGTTGCTGGTGGACCTGCCCACCGCGGGCACGCTGGACCGCGGCAGTTTCCAGGTACGCCTCCGCATGTTCGGCAACGGCGGGCTCATCGGCGGCGTGGCCGTGGGGGTGACAGACCGCTTTATGTTCGGCCTGTCCTACGGCGGCGAGAACATCATCGGCTCCGGGGACATCAACTGGAATCCCGATCCCGGCATTCAGGCCCGGCTCCGTTTGATCGACGAGAACTTCGCCATGCCCGCGATCACCATCGGCTTCGACTCCCAGGGGTTCGGTCCCCACAACGGCACGTTCGACCGGTTTGCCAACAAGTCGCGCGGCTTCTTTGCGGTGGCCAGCAAAAACTACGCGGTGCTCTTCAATCTTGGGCTGCACGGCGGCCTCAACTACAGCCTGGAGAACGATGACGACGACTCGGACATCGACTTTTTTGCGGGCGTCGACCTCAGTTTGAATCGCGAATTTCGGTTGATGCTCGAATACGATTTTGCCGGGAACGACAACAAAAACGACGCGGTGTTCGGGTCCGGCAAGGGGTACCTCAACGCCGGGTTTCAGTGGACCTTTTCGGACGAGCTTTTTCTGCAGTTCAATCTGAAAAACCTGCTGGAAAACGGCCCGAACACGGTCACCCGCGAGTTCAAAGTCGGTTACTACCAGTACTTCTGAGACGCGCGGAATGGAGCGCTAAATGGCCAAAGGCTGGCGGATTTTTCTCGGAGTCGCGGTGGTTCTCCTCATCGGGAGCCTCGCCCTCTGGTTTTTCAGCTACCGTCTTCTGACCAAATCTCTACCCAAGACCGATGGCACGCTGCGCGTCAGCGGGACCCAGGCAGCCGTTGACATCTACCGGGACGAGTACGGTGTGCCGCACATCTTTGCGCAAAACGCGCACGACCTGTTTTTCGCGGAGGGGTACGTGACCGCCCAGGACCGCCTGTGGCAGATGGATTTCAACCGCCGGGTGGCAAGCGGGCGTCTCTCCGAAATCCTCGGCCGCAGTACCCTGGAGTCGGACAAGTTTCTTCGTCTGTGGGGCTTTCGCCGCATCGCCGAGCAAATCGTGCCCACGCTGTCACCCGAGTCGCTGGCCGCGCTGCAGGCCTACACCGACGGCGTGAACGCGTTTATCCAGGGGAACCAGGACCGGCTGCCGGTGGAATTCTCCGTGCTGCACTACCAACCCGAGCCGTGGCGCGTCGAAGACAGCGTCGCGCTGGTGCGGTTGATGGCGTGGAAGCTTTCCCTGAGCTGGTACGTGGACCTCGTGCTCAACGAGTTGGTGAACAAGCTGGGAGAGCGCAAGGCGAGGGAGGTGTTCCCCGATTTTCCCGCAGATGCCCCCACCATCATTCCGCCAACCAGTCCGCGGTTCTGGAGCGCAACCGAGGGCTTTTTGCAAAACGGTCAGGCCGTGCTGGACCTGCTGGGTTCCTGCGGCGCGCGCCTGGGCAGCAACTCCTGGGTGGTGTCCGGCAAGAAAACCGCATGCGGTTCGCCGCTGCTGGCCAACGACCCCCATCTGGAGCTGACCACGCCCTCGGTCTGGTACGAAGTGCACCTGAGCGGCGGAGGATTCGACGTGGCGGGCGTGTCGTTGCCGGGCGCGCCGGGCGTCGTCATCGGCCACAATCGGCACATCGCCTGGGGTTTGACCAACGGGATGATCGACGACGCGGACTTTTTCGTGGAAAAGATCAACCCGGACAATCCTGACCAGTATCTGCACGACGGCAAGTGGCTGGACTTCGACAGCCTGACAGAGGAAATCAAGGTCAAGGACGCCGGACCGGTGGTGCTGGAGATCAAGCACACGGTCAACGGCGTGGTGGTCTCTCCCCTGCACCCGGCGCTCAGGAGCCGGCCGGACGTGGTCTCCATGCGCTGGGTGGGACAGCAGCCCAGCGACGAATTGCTCGCTTTTTTGAAGATCGCCAAAGCCCGGAACTGGCAGGAGTTCACCGACGGCGTGAAACACTTCAAGGTGCCGGCGCAGAATTTTCTGTTTGCGTGCACCGATGGCGACATCGGCTACTATCTGGGGGGGACGGTTCCGTTGCGCAGAAACGCCAGCGGTGTCCTGCCCCACAAGGGCTGGCGCAAAAAGGGACAGTGGGTTGCGGAGGTGCCGTTCGGCCAGCTCCCCCACGAGCTGAATCCGCCGGAAGGGTTCATCGCCACCGCGAACAACAAGATCGTGGACGACCGCTACCCGTTTTATCTCAGCAATCTGTGGGAGCCGCCGAGTCGCGTGACCCGCATTCACGAAATGCTGCAGCAAAAGGAAACGTTTACGCCGGCGGATTTTCAGGCTATGCAGACCGATGTCACCGCGCCGCTTGCCCGGGACCTGCTGCCCACGGTCCTGGCCGAGGCAAAAGCGGAACTCGCCGCACGGCCCGACACGGCGCTGAAGATGGTTTACGACCTGCTCAAAGATTGGGACGGGGTCGAGAGCCCGGAGAGCGTGGCCACCTCGATTTTCCACGCCTTCTTCGTGACCCTTTGCCGGAACGTTCTCCAGGATGAAATGGGGGAAGCGCTGTACAAGCAGTACACCCGGCTGGGAAACGTGCCGTTCCGGGTGGTGCCCGCGCTCATCCGGCGAGGAGAATCGAGCTGGTTTGACGACGTCACCACCGCAGAGCGGGAGGGCCTGCACGAGATGATCGTGCGCAGTCTGGCCGAGGCCGGAGAGATGCTGAAAACGCTGCAGGGCGAGAACGTGCTGGACTGGGCGTGGGGCGAGCTCCACACCCTGACCATGTTTCATCCGCTGGGGAAGAAATCGCCGCTGGATACCGTTTTCAATCTGGGGCCGTTTCCGCGCGGGGGGTCCACCATGACCG
>CAYQOI010000301.1:0-5131 GCA_964419085.1 uncultured Cytophagia bacterium
TGTAAGTACCGAGCTATCGCTTCTTTGCCCACACCTGTTTCTCCCAGAATCATCACCGGAATATCCGTACGTGCTATGTCTGCCACCTTCATTTGTAATTCTTTCATCGCAGCACTACGGCCAAAAACGAAGTTATCCATTACTCCCTCCACAGCTTCCCTTATCCTAAATGAGTGTACCTCAAATGGGGGCTCTCGCCTAAAAACTCAAATTCCTCCTTTTCCCCAGCAACCCTCATCGGCGTGCTCACCGCCCAACGGATTTGTCCCTCCCTCCCGGGCCTGAACTCAACAATGAATACACCACCGGCACCACCACCAGCGTCAGAAACGTGGCCGAGGTCAGCCCGCCGATGACCGCGATGGCCAGGGGCCGGCGCAGCTCAGCGCCCTGGCCGAATCCCAGCGCCATGGGCAGCAATCCCAGCACGGTGGTCACCGTGGTCATCAGGATCGGCCGCAACCGCTTCCGCCCCGCGGTCATGATGGCCTGGCGCAGAGGCGTGCCGCGTCTGCGTTCCTGATTGATGAAATCCACCTTGATGATGGCATCGTTGACCACAATCCCCACCAGCACCACCATTCCGATGAGCGACATGACGTTGAAGCTCTGACCGGTCACGAACAAGGCCAGCACCACCCCGATCAGCGCCAGAGGCACCGTCACCGTGATGATGAACGGGTGCACCAGCGATTCAAATTGGCCCGCGAGGATCATGTACACCAGCGCCGCGGCCAGCACGAAGGCGAAGAGCAGACTGCGGAAAGAACGCTGCATTTCCTCCCGGGTGCCGCCCACCGTGATCTGGTAGTCGTCAGGCCGCTCCACCGCTTGCAGCCGCTGTTCGATTTCCGCCACGACGTCGTTGAAGCTGCGCCCCTCCACGTCGCCGTACAGCACGATCTCCCGCATCTGGTTTTCCCTGAGGATTTCCGTGGGCCCGCGCGCGGGTTTGCTGTGTACCAGGCGGCGCAGCGGAACCGCGCGTTTCCCCACCCGGATCTGCGCATCCAGCAAGTCCGTCAGGTCGTCCCGCGCCTCGAGTTCAGGCCGGACCAGGATGTCGATCTTGCGGTCGAAGTCGTTGAAACGGGTGGCCACCGCCCCGTACATCTGTTTCTGGATAAACGCGGCCACCTCCCTGGCCGAAAGCCCGTACCGTCCCGCGGTCTCCCGGTCGATGGTCACGCGGATTTCGGGCCGTCCCGCTTCGTAGGAGCTGTGCAAGTTCGTCAGGCCCCGAACGTCCTGCAAGCGCCCGCGAATCGTCTGCAGCAATTGTTCGCTGCGGGCCAGGTCGTTGCCGCGGATTCTGATGGCGATGTCCGCCTCGGAGGTGCCCAGAAATTGGTTGAGCAGGTTGGCGCTGGTGGCAAAGGTGAATTGCAGCTCGGGGAAGGTCTGCAGCGTGTCCGTGAGCGCCGCGAGGACCCGCTCCGTGCCCGGTCCCGCGCCCTCCTTCAGGCGCACCTGCAGCCGGGCCCGGTTCAACGCGGTCTCTTCCGCCAGGGAGGAGGTCTGGAGTGACGACAGGCCGATGTTGGAAAACACCGTGGCCACGTCGGGACGCGCCAGCAGGATGCTCTCGATCTGGTGCACCACCTGGCTGGTGCGTTCCAGGGTCGCACCGGACGGCAACTCCACGCTCAGGTCAAACTGTCGCTGGTCCACCTTCGGCATGAGCTGGCGTTCCATGCCCAGCGCGAGCAGGATGCTGGCGAGCAGGGCCAGGGCCGTGGCCCCCACCACGCGGCGGCGGTGGTCCAACGCCCAGTCCAGGGTGTTTTCATACGCCAGCGCGAATTTCCCAAAGCCCGCGTCGAACAACCGGAACGCGGGACGGGTGAGGCGCGCGAAGAACGTGCGCAGCCCGGTGAGCCAAAAGCGCAGCAACGCGGACAGCCACTGCCCGAGCCACCTGCCCCCGCGCCACAAAAGATCTACCAGGACGGCTCGAAACGCGAGAAGCCGCGCCAACACGCGGCGTGCGAAACCTGCCGTCGCTCCCGGCTGCCGCGGAGCGGACCTCGAGCCGCCGCGGGTCTGGGACATCCCGTCATCACCGCGGCGCACCCCGGCACGCCTCCCCACACGCGCGGCCAGCATGGGCAGGAGCGTGAGCGAAACCGCCAGGGAGGCCAGCAACGAGAAGGTCACGGTGAGCGACTGGTCGCGGAAAAGCTGTCCCGCCACACCTTTGACATAAATAATAGGAAAGAAAACCGAAACCGTGGTGAGGGTGGACGCGGTCACCGGCATGGCCACCTCGCGAGCGCCCTCCACCGCAGCCTGCACCCAACCGCTCCCTTCTTCCCGGCAACGAAAGATGTTTTCCAGCACCACGATGGAGTTGTCCACCAGCATGCCCACGCCCAGGGCCAGGCCGCCCAGCGAGATCATGTTGAGCGTCACATGGGTGAAAAACATCAGCGCGAAGGTGGCGAGAATCGCGATGGGGATGGCCACCGCGATGTAAACCGGGTTGCGCGCATCGTGCAAAAAGAAAAACAGCACCAGGAAAGCGAACACGCCGCCCAGCACCACCGCCTGCATCACGTTGGAGATGGCTCCGGAGATGAACTCCGCCTGGTCGGACGCCACCGCGATCTCCACCTCGGGATACTCTTGCCGCAACTGCCGCAGCACGCCCCGCACCAGACGAGACACCTCCACGGAATTCGCACCCGCCTCTTTGGTGACCACCACGCCGATGGACTCCCGGCCGTTGAAGCGGGTGATGGACTGCCGCTCTTTGAACCCGTCGACGACCCGCGCGACGTCCCGCAGCGTGACCACCGTGCCGTTGTTGGCGGAGGTGAGGGCCACCTCTTCTATGTCGTGGATGTCCTGGAATTCGCCCAGTGCACGCAACGCGTAGCGGTAGCGTCCCTTCTTGATGGTCCCGCCGGGCAGATTCTTGTTGGCCCTGGCCAGCGCGTCGGCCACCTGCTCCACCGTCAGGCCCAACGCGTCCAGCTTCCGGCGATCCACCTCCACCTGAATCTCGCGCTCGAAGCCGCCCGTCACCGTGGCCAGCGCCACCCCGCTGAGTTGCTCCAACCGCCGCTTGATGACGTTCCGGGTCAGGGCTTTGAGCGCCACCAGATCCTTTCCGCTCACCGAAAGCGACATCACCGGCTGGCTGCGCGGGTCCAACCGCAGGATCGTCGGGCGGCCGGCGTCCTGGGGCAGCACCCAGCGCAGATTGTCCAGCTTTTCCCGCACATTCAGCGCCGCGATGTCCATGTCCGTGCCCCAGAGAAACTCCAGCGTCACCACCGACACCCCTTCCCGGGAGACCGAGCTCACCCGCCGTACGCGCGGCACCGTGCTGACGGCCTGCTCCACCGGAACGGTTACCAGCGTTTCCACTTCTCCCGGCGGTACGTCGGCGTAATCGGTGCGGATGGTGAGCTTGGGGTAGGAAACGTCGGGCAGCAGGTCCACCGGCAGGCGAACCACCGAGATGAGGCCCAGGATGACCACGCCCAGGAAGAACATGAACGTGGCCACCGGGCGCCGGACGGAAATCTCAGAAAGAAACATCGTGGCTACCACATGAATGCGGAAACCGGGTCAGGCGGTTTGCGCGAAAAAAGCGGAAGTCGCGCCCCCCGTGCACCAACCCTCCCTCTACTTTTCGGTGGTGTCATTCGGCTCCGGCGCGGTAAACCGGACACGGGCGTCGTGGGCCAGGGTGTAGTGCCCCCCGGTGATCACCAATTCGCCGGGCTTCAGGCCGAAGGTGGAGTCGACGATCTCCACGAAATCCTCATTTTCCAGACCGGTGGTGACGTAACACCACTTCGCCAGGCCGTCCCGCACGATGAAGAGCAGCTTGCGCTGGTCGCGGACCAGGATGGCATCCCTGGGTACCAGCAAGCGATTCTTGTAGATCTTCGCATCCAGCTTCACGTACGCGAACATGCCGGGCAGCAGCCGGCGGTCGGGATTCTGCAGGCGTACGGTGGCCCGGGCGGTCTTGGTCTCGGTGTCCACCATGGGATTGAGGTGAACGACCTGGCCCGCAAACACTTCATCGGGGTAGGCGGGAAACGTGACCTCGGCGTGGCGGCCCTCCTGCACCAGACCGATTTCGCTTTCCAGCACCTGGACATCCACGTCGATCTGCGACAGGTCCACCAGCTTGCAGCAGACCTGGCCCACGGCCACCTGCTGTCCTTTCTCCACCTTCAGGTCCGCGACAAAGCCGGGGAAAGGCGCCCGGATGCGGGTGTAGCTGAGATTGAGTTCGGCTCGCTGGACCGCGAGCTGTGCAGCGGTGAGGCCGGTTTTGTGCGCCAGCAACTGGTCGCGCTTCGCGCCGCTCAGCACCTCCTCGGTCTCGAACTCCAGCCGGGCCTGTTCCAGCTCATCCTGGGTGATCTCGCCCCGCTGCCGTTTCTCCTTGGCCAGTTGGAAGCGCTGCCTTGCGGCCTGCAGCCTGCGCCACTGTGCACTGTCGCCAGCGGCCCGGGCGCCGTTGGTCTCGGCCCGTGGTTGGGTGAGCGAGGTGCGTTTTTTCTCCCGCAGCAGCAGGCCGAAATCCACCTGCGCGCCCAGCAGCCGGTCGCGTGCCTCGGCCAGCGCCAGGGCGTACTCCCGGTCGTCCAGGCGCAGCAGCAGACCACCGGCGGGCACGAACTCTCCCTCCCGTGCCCCGATCTCCACCACCTGACCCGCGACCCGGGGCGCGACCGTGATCTCCCGCCGCGCGCGGGTGAGGCCGGTGGCGGTCAACCGCTGTACCAGGTCGCCGATGCGGGCCCGAGCCACCTCCACCGGCACCGCAGGGGTCTGTTCCGCGCCGCCCAGGTCGCCGTTGCTCTGCTGCGGCCGAGTGCCGGCCTCCGGCGCGTTGAGCCGGGGCAAGATAGCGAACACGGCCAGCATGACGAGCACAGCCACCGCGAGCACCGCGCTGACTATTTTGAGGCTCTTGTGCGACGGCGTCTTCATCGTTCCCATCCCGTTTCGCAACTGTTCTCGTAAAATAACAAAAACTTGATTTTTTGCAACAATTTTGAGAGAAAATCCGCCGTTTTCTTGTCTATATTAGTATAGAGAACCGCAGTTATCACCGCACCAACGTTCTGCATCACAGGGGACCCTGCATGAATTCTGAATGGAG
>CAYQOI010000302.1:0-5126 GCA_964419085.1 uncultured Cytophagia bacterium
CTAAAAACCAGGGCCGATTACACCCGGAATTTCAACCGTGACTTGGTTTTGGACGCGAGCCGTAACACCCCCCTTAGTCCCCCCTCGAGGGGGGAATTAAAGGGGGGTGTTATTGGCAAACGCTCATTTTCAAAACTCAACCGGACACTCATGAATCCGGTAGAATCTTTCGCAAACAAGACTCCTCCTGGGTGACAGGCGAGGTCGCAGTAATCGACCGTAGATACTCAGTTTGTGAATTGTCTGGGCTTAGGCGCCCCCTGCTACTTGCAACACGATCTTGCCGAAATTCCGGTTCGCTTCCATGTATGCGTGGGCCGCGGCCGCGTCGTGCAGAGGAAAAACCCGGTCCACCACAGGCTTGAGGTCACCGGAAGCGAACGCCGGGAGCAATTCCGTCTCGAACCGCCGGGTCAGGTCGGCCTTCTCCGTCAGGCTGCGGCCGCGCATCACGGAGCCGAAAATGCGCAGTCGCTTCCACATGATCCGCGCCAGATTCACCTTCGCCTCAGCACCGCCCAGCAGGCCGATGAGGATCATCCGCCCTCGCTGCGCCAGGCAGGCGATATTTTTGTCCCAGTAGCTCGCGCCGACCAGATCGAGGATGGCGTCCACTCCCTGGTCGTGCGTTTCCCGCCGCACAACCTCCGCGAAGTCCGCCTTTGTGTAGTTGACCCCGACGTCTAAGCCCAGGTCCCGTGCTTTCCGCAACTTCTCGTCTGTTCCGGCCGTTCCAAACGTCGTGGCACCGAAATGCCGCGCGATCTGCAGAGCCGCGATGCCCACGCCGCTTCCCACCGCATGCACCAGGAGACGCTCCCCCTGCTTGAGTCTTAGTTGACGCACCAGCGCATCGTAGGCGGTGAGAAAGACTTCAGGAATCGCAGCGGCCTCGACGAAGCTCAGATTCGTGGGAATGGGCAGCGCCATCTCTTCCGGGGTCACGACCTTTTCCGCGTAACCTTCGCCGGGAAGCAACCCCATGACCCGGTCGCCCACCCGGAATCGGGAGACGGCTTCACCCGCGGCTTCCACCTCCCCTGCGAATTCCAGGCCGGGGATGTCCGCCCTGGTGCCCTCGGGTGGAGGATATTTGCCCAGCCGTTGCAGCAAGTCCGCACGATTGAGCGCGGTGGCGTGCACCCTGACCAGGATCTCGTGCTCGGCGGGTCTGGGGTCGGGGACCTCTTGCAGTCGCAAGACCGAAGGCGGGCCGAATGCTGTGATGCGCACCGCTTTCATCTCAATTCAAACGGGCTTCCAGTCTTGCCAGTGCGATCCGGGCGGGCAAATAGTCGCTGCGAATGGCAAGCGCCTTCTTGTATTCCCTGATGGCACGCGGCCAGAGACCTTTCAGTTCGTAGACTTTCCCCAAATTGCAGTACGGAAATTCCGGATTCTCGTACCGCTTCGCGCGCTTGGCTTTTTCCAGCCAGGCGATGGCCGCGTCCAATTTGCCCATCTGCAAAAAGTAGGCGCCGATATCGTTGTAGGGATTCCCGAAGTCCGGGTCGACCTTGATGGCCTTTTTGCACTCCGCGATGGCGTCCTCCAGCCGGCCCATGAAACTGTAGGCCCAGCCCAGAAAGGTGTGTGCCTCCGCGGTGGGCTCGCACTCCAGGGACTTTTTGTAGTACGCGATCGCGAGGTTCAAATCTCCCTGCATCTGGCAGTGGTACGCCATCTTGAAATACTTCAGCGCCTTCGGCCCCAGGTGAAAGCTGTCAAACATGGCATCAGTCGGATGGCTTGAATTTGCGTAGCAGGTCCTCGGCCTGAGCAACCGCCGGACTCTTGAGCGCGGCAAAGGCATCTTCCACGTAGGGCGTGCGTCTCATTCCCAGGAGCACACAGTGCAAGCCAGGTACCGAGGTCAGAACCTGCAACGCCTTCTGCGAGAGCGTTTCCGAATCGCGCAGCGACGCATCCAGAGAATCCAGTTGCCGCTCAATCTGTACGCTGCGTTTTTGCGCGTCGTTTTCGTACTTTCTGGTGATGTTCTCCAAAAACACGAGCAGCGCCTCGGCATAAGCCCGGGACCAGGACGCCCACGCCGGGTTTTCTGCCAACTTCTGGTCGAGATAGCTCAGCGTGGCATAGCTCTGCGGCATCAGGTAATTCTGCCTGACGTGGTCCCAGTGTTCCCAGCTCGGAAACATCTCCAGCGCGTTGGAGAGCTGCTGGGACAGAGAAAAGACCTGCATGAGCGCGTCCTTTGACAGATCGTCGGGCAGCCCGGGGAGGAGTTCCGTCGTAAAACGGGATTCCAGGTCGCTCAAGATCGCCAGATATTTGTCGAATTCCTGCCGGATGTCCTGCGGGTCTGAACGCGCAAAGCTCGCCAGCCGCACCATCCCGCCGTTGACCATCGCGTTGAGGGGCCGGTTGGCCAGGGTGGCCAGGTTTCTTTCTCGCGCCAGCTCCAGCAGCGTCTTGCCGCCGTTCGCCTGATTCTTGCGGGTACAGGCCGCGGGCTCGAAGAGATTGAACGGGAACTGGATCACCTGAAAATGGTGGTCCTCCGCGATGGTTTCGGCCGCACGAAGCGCCTCTTCCAGGGAGGTAAACTCGAAGTCGTCGGCAGCAGCCGGGAAGGTGTTGGATGAAATGCCGTAGGCCTTGATCTTGCCCTCCGCCACCTTCTCCTCCATCCACCGGAACGCCTCGCCGATGCGCATGAAATACCTCTCCCGGGCCGCGGCCAGGTCCAGTTCTCCGCGCTTCTGCGCGTCAGCCAGAAAATACTCCGGATTGTGCAGCAGGTAGACATCCAGCGAGGGGAGATTGAGCCGCTCCAACGACCGGCTGAGTTGGTCCTCCAAAAACTCCGGATGGATGCAGTGCCAGCAGCCGTCCGCGTACTCCACCACCTCGGGGAACGGCTGGCCCCTGGCCTCAGCGTCCTGCACCAGACGCAGGTTCTGGCCCTGGATGTACCCCACCTTCGACACCAGCACGATCTCGTCGCGATGCACCTCGTCCCTCTCGAACATCTCGTGCAGCAAGTTGCCGATGAGCATTTCGCTGCCGCCGTCGCTGTAGTTGCTGGAGGTGTCGATGAGATTGAACCCGTTGAGCAGTGCGTAGCGCAAGGCTCTGGCGTGCTCTGCGGAATCATGCCGGATGCGGTAACCGCCGAATCCGATACTGCTCACCTGCCAGCCGGTCTTGCCGAAGTCGCGAATCGAGTGGACGGGAATTTCTTTGTGTGCGAGCCGTTTGAAATAATTCCGGGTCGCTTCGGGTGTGGCCATGGCGCGCCTGTGTTTGTGAAAAGGACAACTCAAGATAACGCCTGAAGGGATTTAAAGCAAGCACAAAAACCTGGGGCGGAGGCTGACATGGTCAGCACTCCGCCCCGGCAGTGGATCCCCTATTCCCGTCACGAAAATAGGGCAGATAGGTGGAAAGGATTACATCAGAACGCGGTCGAAAAAGAGAATGATCAGCAAATAGACAAAAGAGATCAGGAATGCAACGACGACAAAGTTAACCTGCTCTTCGGATGAGCCTCGCATCGGGTGGTCCTCCATGAATGTCTATTTCCGAACGCAACCAGAGTAAAGCAAAGCCTGTGCCACATACCGCCGCGGGACACAAGAGTCGCAGAAACCGGTTCTCTAAATCGGGATAAGTGCTTGAAATTAAAATGGAAAGAACAAGAACGATGTCGAAGGGCAGGTCTTAGGCTCGTGGGAGGAACATCCCGTTCAAGGGAGCCAAAGGTACACGGCCTACACAATTGTAATACATATTCGAAGGATGTCGCACCCATCAGTGGCTTTTGAAATACTCTTCTGCTTGCTCGGGGGCGACCTCCTGGAACTGGTCGCAGATCACGCATTTCTCGCCTTCTTTTTGTACGGAAAAAGCGAAACGCAGGGAAGTGGCGACCCGGCTTTCGATGATGGTGACAAACAGCAGCAACGCGGCGATGGCCAGTCCGGAGCAGACCATGAACATGCTCTTGATGCCGAACTTCTCCGCGACCAGCCCCAGGACCACGCCGGCCACCGACACGCCCAGGTCAAAGCCGCCGTAGTAGAAGGAGAACACCTGACCCCGAGTTTCCTCCGTAGTGTTGTCGGCGACCAGGGCGGTGAGGGTGGGCTGGTGCGCACCAAATCCGACTCCGTAAAGCACTGCAGAGAGGAACATCAACCCGACACCTGCTGTGTGGCTCAACGTGAAGACACCCACGGCCAGGATGCTCAGCGAAAATACCACCAGCGGGCCGCGACCGATGCGGTCGGAAACCGGGCCCACAAACAGACGGATGATAAACGCGGAGATGCCATAAACGGTGAAAAAGAACCCGATGTTGGTGTGCAGCCCTTTCAGGAAGATGGGCATGTAGAACATCACGCCGCCGTGCACCAGAGCGACCAGCAAAATCATGAGCGCGGCCACCAGGACCTTGCGCTGTTTGATGGTGGCAAAATAGGGGCGGGGCACGGCGTGATCGCGCTCCGTTTTCGTTTCCCGCAAAAAAATCGAGAAAAAGAGACAGAGCAGCGAAAGACCGGCCACAAACGAGAACAGCGTGGTGTAGCCCCATTTTTCCCACACGGAAAATCCCACCACCGGGCCGAACGCAAACGCCACGGTGTTGACCATGCCGGTGTAGCTGATCACCTCTCCCCGGTTCGCCTCGGGCGCAGCATCCGTAATCAGCGTGATGGACGCGGTGCCGAACGCGGCGAGGCCCAGGCCGTGAAAGACGCGCACCGGCAGGAGCGAGTGGATGGAGTGCACGAAAATGTAGACGACCGGAGAAATCACGAACACCAGAATCCCGAAGAGGAGGATGGCTTTGCGTCCCACCCGGTCGATCTGCCGGCCCACCAGCGGCCGGAACACCAGCACGCCCACGGCGAATGCGCTCATCACCATGCCGGTCTGGGCGTAGCTTCCCCCGATGTCGATGACGTACTGCGGTAGGGCAGGCAACAAGCCGGAGAGGCTGGTGAAAAAGAGGATGCGGGTAATCCAGTTGAGGATGAGTTGTTTGGTAAAGATCTGCTTGCTGATCATCGCTCCACGATTATGCTGCCATCATTAGTGTCCGGTCAAAAGAGCAAAACAGTGTCCGCAAGTGTTTAAAAACCAGGGCCGATTACCCCGGA
>CAYQOI010000303.1:0-614 GCA_964419085.1 uncultured Cytophagia bacterium
CACGCGCCGGATTCAATAAGTTCTCCTTGAATTCGATGCTCACCAGCCGCTCGCCCGCTCGTAAAGTCGGCAGCAGGAGGTAGACCGCCGCGGTATCGGCCAACGCGCTGATGATCCCTCCGTGCACCAGGCCTTCTTCCTGCACGTACGCCTCCTTCACCGGCATCCGCATTTCCGCCCGGATCTCGGAGCGGGCTCCCGGAACCATGCCGAAGAATCGGACCGCGGGCACCGCGGCCAATTCTCGTTTTGCGCGCGTCGCCATTTCACTCAACTCGTCTTTTGGATGAAATCCACGGTTACTTGCGCCAATTCCACACCCTTGTCTTCTTGCACGAAATGGCCCGCCCTTTTGATGGTGACGTGCGGCTGATTGCGCGCACCGGGGACCAACCGTTGAAACTCACGGTCGCCCCCACGCATGATCGGGTCGCCGTCGCTAAACGCGGTGAGAAAGGGCTTGTCCCAGCGCTTCAAAACGTCCCAGGCTGCGCGATTGGCCGGCGCGGCAGGATCCGTGGGTTTGACGGGAACGAGCCGGGGAAACGCGCGGGCGCCGGCTTTATAGGATTCGTCTGGAAACGGCGCGTTGTACGCGGCCCGCTCCGCGGCCG
>CAYQOI010000303.1:624-5116 GCA_964419085.1 uncultured Cytophagia bacterium
CTTTTTGACACATCCCGCGTTGACGATCCAGCCCACCGGGAACTTCGGTGTGTACAGAGCAAACAATTTCCAGAGCCGAAAAGCGAGGTTGGCCGCACGATCCCCGGTGGGCAGAGTACCGTTGGCCACCACGACGCGGACAAACCGGTCGGGCTGTTCTGCCACCAGCCGCAGCCCGATGTGCGCGCCCCAGTCCTGACAGACCAGCGTGATCTCACGCAGGTCCAGCTGTTCAAGCCACCCGCCGATCCAGTCCACATGTCGCTGGTAGGTGTAATCGGAAACCGCAGCAGGCTTGTCGGAGCGGCCGAACCCGATGTTGTCCGGCGCGAGCGCCCGCAATCCCGCACGCACGAACACCGGAATCATGTGCCGGTACAGGTACGACCAGGTGGGTTCGCCATGCAGCATGAGCACGGGGGGAGCGTCGCCGTGGCCTTCGTCCACGTAATGGAGACGCAACCCATCAACTTCGATGTAGTGTGGCGCGAACGGAAAATCGGGCAGGTTCTGGAATCGTTCCTCGGGGGTGCGAAGAATTTTCATGCTGCAAACCTAACGATCTCAGGGCAAACTTTCAAAGGATTTTTGCGTCTATTATCCTGAACAATCCACGAATTGGCTGTCATTCTGAAAGAATCTTTTCTGCAAACAAGACTCCTCCTGAGTGACGGATGAGGTCGCAGTAAAAGAAAAAACGAGGGAGGGGATTTTTGACCGCCCTGGAACACGATATAACGAAGATTTGTTATGTTTAAGTAAGACGCCGTGCCGTCGTTCAATCGCAGAGAGGAGCGCTCATGAACATGTCGCAACAAGGGTTGGAAAAAAAATACGCCGAGCTGAAAAAAATACACTACCAGGCGCTGCACGAACTCGCGGATGCTGCACAGATCATCAAGTCGTACGAATATCTGGAGCGTCAGTACAAGCGTGAAAACGCGCTGCTGCACAACGTGCTCGCCACCGCCAACCAGCTTTGCGAGACCAACGAGATGGAGGCTTTTCTGAAAAAGCGGGCCGACTTGATCCGCGCCATTCAGAAGTACCGCGCCTCCATCGGCCTGGATATGTACCGCCAAGAAGAGGTCAGTTGAGTCCACCTGGTCGCAGGGGTTCTTGCCCTCACTTTGCCTTCCATTTCATCGCACCGGCTCGCACCAGATCCTCGAAATAACGGGAGACCACCGCCAACTCCAGCGGACCGAACTCTGCGCTCACTGCATCGCGAATCTGTGACACCGTCCGGTTTCCATCAACAAAATTCACCAGCTCGAAACGCCGGCTGCGGTTCAGCGAAGTGGCTGCCGTGGCATACCATTCTCGTTCTGACTCCGAGAGTTTGCGCTCGGGAAGACCGAAGTCCAACGGCCCCCGTGTGACCCGGACGGGCACACGTTCATCCGTTTCCCCGGCCTCTTCCGATGGCCACCGGCCGAGTCCCTTTCTGTCTAACTCCTCGGCCATCAAAGCCATCGAGGCCTCAGCGTCACGCCGCAGGGCATCCTGTAGTTTTTGCACAAGGGAGCGAATCTGAGGCTCGTCGTTGAATGCGAGCAACGAGGCCAGCCTTGCCTCCGCTCGCGTGCGGGCTTGTATGAGAACGTTCTGAACTCGTGCCAGTCTATCTCGCTCGTCGTGGCCGTCGGTTGCCGCGAGGGCGTCGGCGGCCTGGCGCAGGCTTTGAGCCATCCGCCGTTGACCTTCGCCAAACGCGAGAAACGCCAGCTCTTCGGCCTGCCGCGCGTCGAGATCGGAAAGGAACAACGCGCTGGCCGCGGCAATGATCTCGCACCGCTCCAGTTCCACCGGATCCACCTTGTCCGGCGTATCTTCGGAAGTGTGGTGGGTGTAGTCGGGAGCGTGAGTAAACATCACCGCGGGGACCTTGCGTTCGATGAACATCATGTGGTCGCTGCCCCCGCTGTACGGCGTCATGCGGTAGTTGAACTCGGACAGACTCCCGCGCGGGGTGCGGATGGACATGCCGTCGACCATGGCGGCCATGTTTGCCACCACCTCATCCAGTACCGAGGGGATGGAATCCGGCGTGCGGGTTAGAATCAACTTCGAGTGGAGCAATTCCGTGTTCTCCCCAACCATGTCCAGGTTGAGATCGGCCAGGATTTTGCCGCCCAGCGGCACTCCCGCAAGCTCAGGGTGTCGGTCGATGTAGGCCATGGTTCCGTACCACTCCGGCACCCAGAGAAAGCGCAGCGAGCGTTTCGGTCGGGTGAGTCGACCTGAATCGATCAGCGTCTTCAGACTGCGCGCAATGTCCAGGATGGCCGCCGAGCCGCTGGCGTTGTCGTTTGCAGACTCTTTGGGATGGTCCAGATGCGCACTGAAGACGATCTCTTCATCCGGCTGTTGAGAACCGGGAATGCGAGCCACCACGACATCCATGAAGTACGGCTCCAATCCGATGCCCTTGACCTGGCCGCGCAGCACCACCTTGTGGCCCGTCTCCAGCAGTTGCCGGAGCCTCTCGCCCTGGCGGTTTGTGAGGTTGAACCCAAAGGTAACCCGGTCGAGTTCCTCGGTGCGGGGCCACATGCCGGTGTACTGCAGCATGTCGGGATGTTCCTTTGCCCGCTCGTCGTCCAGGTAACAGACCACCGCTTTCGCGCCGTATTTCAGCACCGCCAGTCGATGAACCGCACCGCCGTAACCGGTAGCCAGGACAAACTTGCCCTTGACGTCTTTCCCGGCGTAATCCGAATCCCTGGTGCCGCTGCCCACCCAGACCAGTTCCGCGGTCACGTCGCCGGGATTGGAATAGGTGATCACGCTCATCGCGATCTCCGGGTACCCGACGATGCGTTCCTGGACCGGCTCCAGCATGCGCAGCTCAGCCCACTGGATGTCCCAGCCCGAAGGCGACTGCCAGGTCTGATAGTGAACCTTGCCGTCCGACTTGAACGACTCGATGTACGCGTTCTGTTCGGTGAAGCCATACTCGCGAAGCTGATGCAGGACATAGTTGGCTGCGTCGCGGTAGCCGCGTGAGCCTTGAATCCTATGATGCCGCGTGATCTGAATGACGTGTTCTTTGGCCAGTTCGCCGCTCAGTTCCTCATGCAGCAGGTCCCTGAGATTGGCATCGAGCAACTCTGCGCGCGCAGACTGAGCCAGTAGTTCAGACGACCCGGTTGTAAACAGCGCCCACGCCACCAACAGGACACCAGACGTCCAGATTCCTCTCTTCATCTTTGCCCTCCTTTTTAAGACCTCAGCGGGTTTTTCCGCAGTTTGAGACGATCATCCAACGGCGATTTCATGCACGAGCAGCCACGACGGCTTCCGCATCGACATGCCATCGACGGCACGGGACTCTCAAGCATTCACTGCAATCGTTGTATTTTTTCGAGATGCGAGCCCTCCGCTTGTTCGGGCACGACCTCGAGATAATCCTGCTTAGCCTTGGGACGCACCAGACCGAACAGCAAGTGGTACAGCGCAAACAGTTCCAGCGAAAAAGGCAGGTACCCGAGATAGCCAACCAGGGGCATCTCGAACACATGCCAGAAATTCAGGCCAGGGACCCGATAGATCCACTTGGGATAGGAATAAAAATTCCACATTTCCCAGAAGAACCCGCAGATGAGACATCCTACCCAGAGCGCCACAATGGGGCGCCAATCCCGTTCGCCGGTCCGGCGGATCAGCGTGCGGTGGCCCAGACGAAAGTTCAGCGGTTCGAGGATGAAGTAGATGGAAAGCCAAACCAGCCCAAAAAAGATCTGTGGCCAGATGAGGAGCGCCGCAAGCATGATCCACCCGGCGAGAAACAAGCCGGTCAAGACCGGCGGGGTGGGCGAAACCCTGGGCCCCCGCCCGAGATTCCGTACCCACCTGAACGTGCCCGCCAACTCGGCCGCGCCAAACACCGCGGGCATCACGGTGGAAAAGCTCAGCGAATCCTGAAGAATGTGCAGCGGCGTTCCAAAAAGCGGGCGGCCCAGATAGATCCAGTTTTGCAGCCGCAGATTGAGCAACTCAAAGAGCCACCAGGCAGGCGCAGAGCAGAGAAAAAGCCCGATGTACTTGCGCGGGTTGCGGGTGAGCAGGGAACTCCCTTTGCGCAGCCAAACCAGGGCGTCGATGGTGAGGCAGAAGCCCACCCAGAGCGGAAAGAAAAGCCATTGCGTGCGCAGTCCGGAAAGCCCCCAGTTGAGCGGCCAGCAGACCGCAATGAGGGCCAGGCCCAGCCAAAAGTGAAACGGGAGTTTCTCTCCTTTGCTTGACATGGTGACCTCAGGAGTGGCGGTTTTCCCCGTCATTTTATGTCAAAACTCCTTGTTTGTAGCCCACATTTCTCGCGGCTCGGCCCGGACTTTGGAGTGCTGAAGCCCTGCTTCAGCTTTCAGCGAACCGCTGCGCGGTCTTCAGCCGGGGCTGAAGGCCAAGCTGCACCCCGACTCTCCTTCCCGATCAAAGGCGGGAGCGTGGCTCCCGCACTCCACAAAAATAGTCGTTTCGACTCCGCTCT
>CAYQOI010000304.1:0-5105 GCA_964419085.1 uncultured Cytophagia bacterium
TCAAAAGGTCGCGCTTGTGGGGGAGCCGGTTTCCTTGTCGGGACTGGCCGGTGGCCGTTTCGAGCAGAAGGAGATGCGGGTGATCACGCCGGCGGGCGACGCACTCACCCCGGACGGCCCGCTGTTTGAGCGCACGGATCAGCCCGGCATCTTCGAGGTCCGGCGCGCCGGCAGCCACAAACTCGTGGCCCGGTTTGCGGTTAACGTCGACCCGCAAGAGTCGGACCTCACTCGGGCAGACGAGCGTGCCCTGGAAATGGCAAGCGATAGCGTCGAGGAAGAGCAAGTGCAGGCTGCTTCGCTGGTGTCGGGTCAAGCGGACGGCCGGCAGGAAAAGCGCCAGAAGCTGTGGCGTCTTGTGCTATTCGCGGTCATTTTGTTGCTCATCGGCGAGACTTGGCTGGCAAACCGGACCTACCGTTAGCCTCTGGGGTTTGAGCATGACAAGCGGGAATCGGATATGAAAGAACGACATAGATCGCTGAAGAGACGGGTCTGCGAGGTGCGCAATCGCTGGCGGCGTCTCATCTTGCTGAAAGGGATTTCCGTCACGCTTCTGAGCACCGTCGCGGTGTTTCTCGCCGCCTATGTTCTGGATTCCACCTTCGAACTGAGCGACGTGCTGCGCTTTTTGTTTCTGATTGCGCTGGTGACCGTATTCTTTCTGGTTTTGTACAGCACGGTGATTCGCCCGCTGTTGCGGACACCCACGGAACCGCAACTGGCTCGCTATTTGGAAGAGAAGCACCCGGATCTGGAAGATCGGCTGGTGACTGCGGTCGAGCTGGGAGACGCGCCCTCCTCTCTGGTTTCGCCGCAGATTCTGGAGCGTCTGCTCGAAGACGCGCGGCTGCATATCGAACCGCTGAATTTGCAAAAAGCAGTGCAAGCGAGACGTCCGTTGCTTCTGGGCGCCGCCGCGATGGCTGCTACCCTCCTGCTGGGTACGTTGATCTTTCACGATTTCAGCGCCTTCAGCTTGAAGCTGGACCGGATTTTCACGCCGTGGAAATTTCCGACCGTCAAACCGCGACCCAGCCTGTCCGTGCAGCCCGGCGACGCCCGCGTGCCCGCAGGCTCCGCACAGCAAGTGCTGGCAGAGGTCAACGGTTTTTCCGCCGAGCACGTTTCTCTCTATTTTTCCGAGCGCGCTGGCTGGGAAAAAGTCGAGATGGAGGCCACCAGTGAGCCCGGCGTTTATGTGTACGACTTTTTCGACTTGAATCAGGACACGCGTTACTACGTCAAGGCAGACGACAAGCTTTCGGAGATTTTTGCCTTCCGCGTTTACACCGCGCCGAAGATCAAACGGGTGGACGTGATTTACACCTATCCGGAGTACACCGGTCTCAAGCCCCGCCGCGAAATCGATGGCGGGGACATCTGGGCGCCGGAAGGAACCAAAGTGACCATCCGGGCGGTGGCGGACAAACCGCTTGCCTCGGCACAGGTGCGCCTCGGTGAAAAACAGAAGCTGCGCACAGTGGTCCGGGCCGACACGCTCCTGACCGCCTCGTTCGACGTGACCCGGGACACCTACTACGCCATCGAGGTCACCGACATCGACAATCTCACCAACAGCCCGCCGCCGGAGTTTTACGTCCACGCGCTCGCGGATCAACCCCCGACGCTTTCGGTGGAATGGCCTGGCCGGGATGTGAAGGCCACCATGGTGGAAGAGGTCCCCATCCGCATCCGGATTCAGGACGACTACAGCAAACCGTCGGTGACCCTGGCCTACACGGTCAACGGGGAGGCGGAGAAACGCGTGCCGCTGCGCCTGCACCCGGTGGCGCCAAATCGTGACGACGAGGAGCCTGGCGTGGAGTTCACCGCGGAGCATCTGTTCTATCTGGAAGACTTACACGTGGTGCCGGGCGATTTCCTGACCTATCATCTGGAGGCGAGCGAACAGCGGGGAGCGGGGAAGGAGGAGAGCGTGATCTCCGAGATCTATCTCGTGGAGGTGCGGCCGTTCGAGCTGGAATTCTACCGTCCGCTTTCGCAAGGACAGATGAGCGGCAGGGCCGGGATGAGCGGCGGCCTTTCCAAAATGCAATGGGAAATTCTCGTCGCGACCTGGAAGACCCTGGAGAAGAAGGGTAAGATCCCGGCCGAAGAGTTGCAGGGCAACACGGAAACCATTCTCGAAAGCCAGAAAAACCTGCGCGAAATCACGCAGAGTTTCCTGTTCCAGATGCAGCAGCGTTCGATTCTCACGCGGCAATCCTCCGGCGACGTCGCCAAGTTCTACTCGGACGCGCTGGACGCGATGCAGCGCGCGATCGAAAAGTTGGACGCGGGCTTGTTGCGAGAAGCGTTACAGCCAGAACGGGAAGCGTTGAAGAATCTGCGCCACGCCGAAGGGCAGGTGCGGAAAATCCAACTGCAGCAGGCGCAGGGGGGCTCCCAGGCGCAGAATGCCTCCATGGAGGAGCTCTCCCGACTCTTCGATGACGAGTTGAAGAGACTGAACAACAAGTACGAAACCTTGCGCCAGAGCCAGCCGCAGAATACCGACGAGAAGGTGAACGAGGCGCTGGAGAAGGTGAAAGAACTGGCTCGCCGCCAGCAACAATTCAACCGGCAAATGCGCGATCTGGCGCGCAAAAAAATGCCCGAAGAGGAAAAAAAGCGCCGCATTCAGGAGCTGCGCCGCCAGCAGGAGGAGCTCCGCAGAGAAACACAGGAACTGGCTCAACAGATGCGGAACAGCTTGCAGCAAAATGGCGGGCTGCCCAGGCGAATTCAAAACGATCTGCGCCGCGCGACCTCAGAGATGAATCGGGCGTCCAACAATCTCAAGCGGCAAGACACCGACCTCGCTTCTGCCAAAGGGACCCAGGCACTCAACCGGCTGCGCCAGCTCGAGGACGTGCTCCGGCGCAATCAGAAAGAGTCCCTGCGGCGCCGGCTGGAATCGGTGCAGAAGGAAGTGGAGCAGCTCGCCGAAGCGCAGAAGAGACTCACCGAGAAAGTGCAGCGCCTTTCGGAGAAAAAACAGCCATCGTCCGAGCAGTTGTCTGGTGCGCTCAGAGATCAGAACGATATCGGTGATAATCTGGCCGAGCTGCAGAAAGACCTCGATGCGCTGGTGAACCAGGCCCGGCGTTCGCGGAATCGATCTTTTCGCCAGTTGCAGGAGCTGAAGAAGGACATGGAGCGGGCCGGCCTCCGTGACAAGGTGGCTCGTGCCGAGTCTCTGTTGGAAAAGCAGAAACTGGGTTCCGCGCTGCAAGCCGAACGCGACATTCGGAAGCGGCTGGAAGAGATGGGCGAGAAGGTCACTCAGGCTCGCAGTGCCCTGGCGGAAACCGATGAGGAAAAACTCGACCTGGCCCTGGACCAGACCCGCCGTCTGCGCGACCGGCTGGAAAATCTGCAGCGGCAGCAAGGACAGGAGAAGGCGGGCGAGCAGGGCCGGCGTCCGGAGGGTCGCCAGCAAGGGGCGGCGAGCAATGCCCGGAATCTACAGGCCGGACCCAGCGAAAGCCAGTCGGCGCCGCGCACACGGCCAGAGGATTCGAGGCGCCTGAACGAGGACCTGAACCGCACCCTGGACAATCTGGAGCAGCTTCAGCAGTCTTTGCAGAACGACCCATCGCTCGCGCAGGACGCCAACCGGATCAATCAAAACCTGCAGAATATTCTGCGAACGTTTCGGGGCGGCGATCCGGCGCGATTCTCTTTGGTGGAACAGATGGTTCTGGTGCCGCTGCGCAATCTGGAAGCCGAGCTGGCGCAGAAGTTGGAGTTGCTCAAGAACAAAGAGAAGATGTTTTTGGCTCGCGACGAGCAGGTGCCCGAGGAGTACAAAGAGTTGGTGCAAAAATACTACGAGGCCCTGTCGCGGTCTCAGCAGGGTAAGTGATGCTGGAGTTTTTGTTCAAATACAGTCCGGTGGTCTTCTCCGAGGGGAAGCTCTCTTTCAACGCGCTGCCATCCGCGGCAGTGATTCTGGTGGTGTTCCTGCTCTACCTCGTTTTGTTGTGGCTGGGATACCGCAAAACGACCCTGGAGATCGGTGCCGGATTCAGACGGACGCTGATGGGCCTGAAGCTCGTGGTTTTGGGGTTGCTGCTGCTCATGCTGTTCGAACCCGTGGTGACGGTCTCTTCGGTTATTCCGCGCAAAAGCTCGTTGATCGTGCTGGTTGACGACTCCAGGAGCATGTCCATCAAGGATTCCGGCGAGCGACGCTCTCGGCTTGCTTTTGCCCGCAAGCTGCTTGGGAGCAAGGCCGCGCCGGGTTTGCTGGCCGAGCTGCGCAGGAATTTCAAGGTCCAGACGTACCGCTTCTCGTCGGATGTGGCCTACCTGCCCGACACGCAGAACCTTTCCGGGACAGGCGCGGTCACCGACCTCAGCAGCGCGCTGAAGTTCGCCCAGCGGCTGGGCCGGCAGCATGCGGTCTCCGGCATCGTACTTCTGACCGACGGGGTTAACAACGGGCAGCAAGACCCGCTCGAGGTGGCGGCCGAGTTGCAAGAGCAGGCGCTCCCCATCTTTACTGTGGGCGTGGGCAGCGAGACGTCCGAAGACATCGAACTCGCCAAAGTCGCGGCCAACCACTCGGTGATCGAAAACTCGGTGGTGGAGCTTGCCGCACTGATCAAAAACCGGAGCGAGACGGAAAAAACGGTTCAGTTGGAGCTGCGGGAAGAGGGCGATGTGGTCAAAAAGCAGACGGTAAAGCTCAAACCCGGCGCGACCCGCACCAGTCTCACATTTTCGCCGCAAAAGCAGGGTTTTGTGCACTATTCCCTGAAGGTCCTCGCGGATGCGGGTGAACCGGTGAAAGAAAACAACAGCTTGAGTTTTCTGGTGGACAACCGCAAAAAGCGCGCACGGGTCCTTTACATCGAAGGCTACCCCCGGGCCGAATTCAAGTACCTGCGCCGGGCTCTCGACGGGGATCCCAATCTGGAGTTGGTGTCGTTGCTGCGCATCAAGGTGGACGAAAAGACCGGGGACACCAAATTCTACCGTCAGGGCATCCAGAATCAGGCGGAGCTGAAGGACGGTTACCCCACGAGCAAGGAAGATCTCTTCCGCTACGATGCGATCATCTTTGGCAGCATGCCGCGGGACTATTTCAGCGATGA
>CAYQOI010000305.1:0-5070 GCA_964419085.1 uncultured Cytophagia bacterium
TTCCTCACATCATGAAAATTCTCGATGAAATCGACCAGCACCACAAGGCGCACGGGTATGCCAATTTCACCTACTACCAGCAAGGCACGGTGGCAAAGGGCCGACAGGGGGAGAGAAAGATCGGGTATTTCAAGTACTTTGCGCCGTGGGATTGGGTGATTTTAGCCACGGGCTACGAGAAGGACGTCTTTTCCAGCCGCGACCAGTTGCGCTCCACTTTGATTCAACTTGCCGGCCTGGTGATCGTTGTGGGGGTGGTGATCGTCTATTTGCTCTTCGGGCGGATGTTTCAGCCTTTGCAACAACTCACCGAAAGCACAAAGGAGGTCGCACGCGGCAACTGGGACATTTCCATCAACTACAATTCCCACGACGAAATCGGCGCGCTGGCGCAGTCCTTCGATCAGATGGTGCGGTCGCTGCGCAAGAATGCGCGCATGTGGCACGAGTTCCAGGTGGCTCGTGACATGCAGGCGCAGATGCTGCCGGACAAGCAGCCACGGGTCTCTGGACTGACCATCAGCGCCAGGTCGATCCCGGCCAGGGAGGTGGGGGGCGATTTTTACGATTTTCTCGAATTTGACGATGACAAGCTGGGCCTGGTGGTGGGAGATGTGTCGGGCCACGGGGTTTCTGCGGCCATGGTGATGACCGCCGCGATGAGCGCGGTGCGGTTTGCCGCCGAAGAGAAGGCCACCACCGATGACGTGCTCAGTCTGGTGAATCTCAGGCTCAGCAAGGATATCCAGAATCATATGTTCGTGGCGCTGTTCTACGGAATCATCGAGACCAAAACGCGGAAACTGTACTACACCAACGCGGGTCAGACCATGCCATTTCTCTGGCGAAAAGGTGAGGTTAAGTTTCTGCCGCAGGCCGAGCGCGGGGACCGCTTCCCGCTGGGAATCGAGCGTTCCACCGTGTACGAACAACTGTCCATCGACCTGGAGCCGGATGACATTTTGGTGTTCTACACAGACGGCATCGTCGATGCCATGAACGGTTCCTGCGAAGCGTATGGCTTCGACCGGCTCAGTGCATCCATCAGGAAATATGCGGCCTCACCACCGGATGTGATGCTCTCCAGTTTAGTGGCGGAAATGCAGCGCTACAGCAACACGAGCGAACAGCAAGACGACGTAACCGTGGTCATTGTCAAGGTGGGTTAACGGCTCATGCCGAAAAAAGGACGCACATTCGAGTTGCAGATTCCTTCTGTGCTCGGGTATGAAAAAGTGGCGATGGAGTCCGCGGCCGCGGTGGCGGGCATCATGGGATTCCATCACAGCCGGATCGAGGACCTGAAGACTGCGGTCGCCGAGGCGTGCACCAATGCCATAGAGCATGGCAACCAGCTCAAAAAGAATACCACTGTTCTGGTCACCCTCACCATGGGCCGCAAAAGCCTGGAAGTCAACGTCAAGGACCAGGGGGGCGGGGCCTGCGACCGGGCCGTCGCGCCTGAGATCGACCGGCAGGTGGAGGGCCGGGAAGAACCCAGGGGATGGGGAATGTTTCTCATTCGACATCTTGTGGATGAAGTGGAGTTCAAAAAGACGCCGGCCGGAGGAAATGTTTTGCGCATGGTAATCCGGGTAAATCGCTAACGGTGTGTTAATTTATTGTCATTTGTCTTTGGCCAAGCAGGAAAAGTTGCTATATTCACCTCGGATGAATGGATACTGAAGAAAACAGTTCTTTACCTGTGCCGGCGGGCTTCCCACAGGCCGCCGTTTTGACTTCTGGCTCGAGAGCGTGATTTGCACCGTGGTTCAGTTCCCTTTCCCATTCAGAATTCCACCGGAAAGTTCATGGATTCACCTAACCTGCATTGTTCACAGTTCTGAAATAAAAAAGTTATAACAATTAGTCTGGAAAATTCACAGACCGCGAAGTGCACGAAGGAAAAATGAACAAATTCAACTGACTGGTGAACTTGATGCCGTTGAACACCGTCGTGACCTTTATCTCACTGAGGGCATCTCTGATTTTGAGCGTAATTTTGGCTTTTGAACGTAAGCTCTTCGGCGCAAACTGCCGAATATAGTTCTATGTCGTCGCAGAGACCCAAGAAACAAGGCCCGGCCGACTCGGCCCTGCAGCAGAATAATGTGGAGCAGATCACCCGGTTCCTGGACAATCTGCCGGTGATGGTTATGGCCTTCGATGGCCAAGGCCGGATCATCTTCTGGAACAAGACATGCGAACGGGTGACCGGATATCCCTCTGTGGAGGTGTTCGAACGGCCACTGGACATGCTTTGCGCCGACCCGATTTGCCGGGACGCCCTGCTGCAAGAATGGCTGCAAGGTACAGATGGGCAAACGTGGGAGTTGGAACTTCGCGCCAAGCGCGGTGACATCGTGTCCATTTCTTGGTCCTGCGTGGATGTTACCCGTGTCGTCCCGGGATGGACGGTTTGCGGTGTGGGCGTGGACATCACCGAGGGCAAGCGGACGCAACGCGCCCTGAAATTCAGTGAGGAAAAGTATCGCAGCCTTTTTGAGCATTCCCGCGACCCCATCTATATCCTGTCTCGCGACGGCCGCTTCGTGGATGTCAATCAGGCCTTCCTGGATCTCCTCGGCTACTCCCGCCACGAGATCAAGAGAATCAATGTCAAGGAGTTGTACGTCGATCAGGCCGACCGCATTCGGTTTCTCAACGTGGTGGAGAAGAAAGGCGCGGTCAAGAACTACGAATTGCGCTTCTACACCAAGGAACGCCGGATCAAGGTCGGGTTGTTCACGACGACGGTACGGAAAGATGACGACGGCCGAATCATCGGATATCAGGGGATCATTCGGGATGTCACGGAGCGCAAGCGCGCAGAAGATGTGCTGCGCAACATCGCCGAAGGCGTTTCCGGCGAAACCGGGGAGGAGTTTTTCCGATCTTTGGTGCGGTACCTTGCTCGTACGCTCAGCATGGATTATGCGTTCGTTGGTGAACTGGTGGGAGAGGGCGAGCGGATCAAAACCATCGCGGTTTACGCACGAGGGCAGATCGTAGAAAACTTCGAGTACGACCTCATTCATACACCGTGCGAAAATGTCGTGCGCCAGGAGCTATGCGGGATCGCCCACGGTGTACAAGAGGTATTCCCGGAAGACCTCCTCTTGCATGAGATGGGCGTGGAAGGCTACATCGGCACGCCGCTTTTCGATTCTTCCGGGGCTCCTCTGGGGATCATGGTGGTGATGCACACGGAGGCCATCGAGGATAGTGAATTTGCGGCCTCGATGCTGAAGATCTTCGCGACCCGGGCTTCCGCGGAGCTGGAACGGAAACGGGCCGAAGCCGCGTTGCGCGAGTCGGAAGAAAAGTACCGGCTCCTGGTGCAGAATTCCAAAGAAGCGATTCTGATCGTGCAGCACGGCAAGATCAGATTTTTCAATCGCTGTGCCCTGGAGCTCACGGGACTGGCCGAAAAGGAGCTGAGTTCACGCGAGTACCTTGCCCTGTTTCATGATGACGACCGGCAGGCCGTCGCCACACATCTGCAACGGGCCGGCAAGAAGCGTACGAGAACCGCCGGAGACCGCTTCCGCGTTCTGGCCAGGAACGGCGCGATAAGATGGGTGGAAATCCAGGCGGTGACCGTGACCTGGGAGGGGCTGGACGCACATCTGTGCTTTCTCAGAGACATCACCGACCATCTGCTGCTGCAGCAGGAACTGGAAAGAGCACAAAGGCTCGAGACCGCGGGTCGGGTTGCGGGGCAGATCGCGCACGATTTCAACAATCTGCTTTCACCGCTTGCGGCTTATCCTGCGCTCCTCCGCGAAGACCTGCCTGACGACCATCCAGCCCTGGAAATGCTCAACGAGATGGAGGATGCGGCCAACAAGATCGCTGAGATCAATCAGCAACTGCTGGCGTTGGGCCGACGGGGACACTACACCATGGATCATGTGGACCTCAACGCGCTTATCCATCGCGTGGTGATGTCCCACAACCTCCCTGAAACGATCACCATCAAGGAGCGGCTCGCTTCGGAAGTTTCGCTGATAAAAGGCGGCGCGGCCCAACTCACCAGGGCGTTCATCAATCTCATCAACAATGCCGCGGAGGCGATGGAAGGCCACGGCACGTTGACCGTAAAGACTGCAAACACCCGTCTCAACCGGCCGCTGCCTGGCTATCAAACGGTGGCGCGCGGGAATTATGTAAAAGTCAGCGTTTCCGACACCGGACATGGCATTGCTCCCGATGTGCTCCACAACATCTTCGATCCGTTTTTCACCACCAAAAAAATGGACCGCATGCGCGGCTCGGGACTCGGTTTGAGCGTGGTCCACGGCATCGTCGAGGACCACAACGGCTACATCGTGGTGGAGACCAAAGTGGGCAAAGGGGCCACCTTTTCGCTCTATTTTCCGGTGAGTCCGGAGATGGAAACCGAGACGGTACCTACCGAACGGGTGGCTCGTGGCGGCACGGAGCGCGTGCTGGTGGTAGACGATGATCCCGTCCATCGTCGCGTGGCCGTACAGTTGTTGAAGCGCCTGGGCTATGATGTTCACGTCGTTTCCAGCGGCGAGAAGGCGGTGAGCTCGGTCAAGAAAGATGCCTACGACCTGATGATCATCGATATGGTCATGGACGGTATCGATGGCGTTGAAACCTATCGCCGCGTCCTCGAATTCCGTCCGGAACAGAGGGCCATCATCCTTTCCGGATATGCCATGTCAGAAAGGGTGGGAGAAGCGCTAAAACTGGGCGCCGGCACCTTCCTGGCCAAGCCGGTCAGCCAGCGCATTCTGGCCCAGGCCGTGCGCAAAGAGCTGGACAGGAAGCGGCGGCGAAAGAAGTCCTCCAGCCGCGCGAACGACCTCTAGCTTGAACCATTCACAAATTGGGTATTGAGGGTCGACCCCTGCGAGCTTGTTTGACACTCTGGAGCGATCTTGTCTGCTATTCAAATTCCTGTTTATTAAGAAGATTCCTCATGAATGACAGCCAAGCTAATTTCTGATTCATTCAGATTAATTCAGAATCATCAGTGTCCGGCTAAGAGCAAAACAGTGTCCGCAAGTGTTTAGAAGCAAAAGAGTGACTACACCCGGA
>CAYQOI010000306.1:0-5067 GCA_964419085.1 uncultured Cytophagia bacterium
AGAAGTTCAGCATGTTTTTCCGCGGCGGGATGGGGCTTCTCACCCGAGACATGACAAAAATGCTGACCGCGCTCATCGATTTCGAAGTGGCGCCCTACCGAGAGTTGAACCTGCGCGCGATTTTCCTCCACGATGTGATGACCGACCTTGTTCTGGGATGGGACTTGCCCGAGGTGCTGCAGTTGTTTGCTGACCATATCCGAAACAAGTACCATACCACCCCGGCCTTTTGCACCAAAAACCTGCCCCGACTGATGCGCCTGCTGGAACGTACCGATATTCGCAAGCCTCTTGTCATGGCTTCCATCAACAAGCTCGGCTACCAGGTCAGCCCGTCGCGGGAGGCGTTCGAAGAGGCGCTACGGCACCACGACCTGGAACTCCTGGCGATGAGTACGCTGGCCGCCGGCTATCTGCGACCCAGAGAGGCGTACGAATATCTATTCTCCCTCTCCAACGTGGAATCGGTGGTCGTCGGGGTTTCGAGTACTACCCATGCCGAAGAAACCTTCAACGAAATTCGGCGTCAGCGGGACCTCGCCCACTGGAAGGCAAATCGGAAAAAGGAGGCGCAGTTAGCCTAAATGCGAATCACCATGGTTGGCAGTCTTCCGCCAATTAAGGGGATGAGCGCCTATTGCTTGCAGCAAGTGGAGGCATTGTCCAGGCTGGTCGAAATCGACTTCATCAACTTCAAATCCATTTACCCCCCGATTCTTTACCCCATCGCCCAGACAGAAGAGGACCAGGTGTTTCAGCCTCGTCTGAATCGGAACGTTTCGGTGGACACGCGGCTGCGCTGGTACAATCCCATCGGCGCTTGTCGCGCGGGCTGGACGGCTAAAAACGACATCGTGCACTTTCACTGGTGGACGTCGTTTTTGTTCATCGTCTTCTTCCCGTTGGTACTTTTCGCGAAACTGCGGGGCAAGAAGGTGGTGTGCACGGTTCACAACGTCCTGGGGCACGAGTCCAACGCGGTGGACCGCTGGCTCTGCCGCACAATGCTGGCTTTGCCAGACCGGTACATCGTCCATTCTGAGAAGAACAGAGAAAAGCTCGCAGAAATCTTCGGAATCGAGCCGGCCAGGGTCAGCGTGATTCCGCATGGTCGCTACGATTTTTACAAGCAAGAACCTCTTTCAAAAAAGCAGGCCCGCGCACACCTCGGTCTTCCCGCAAACAGCAAGGTGGTGCTCTTTTTCGGTCACGTGCGGGACTACAAAGGAGTGGATACGCTGCTGCGCGCCATGGCGCAAGTCCGGCCCAAAGTGCCGGAAGCCAGGTGCCTGATCGCAGGGAAGAACTGGGTGTCCTGGCGTCCCTATCAGGAAATTATCGACGAGCAGGACTTGCAGGGCACCGTCGACGCGCGGCTCGACTACGTGCCGTCATCTCTGGTGCAGTATCTGTATTCCGCCGCGGATGTGGTGGTGCTTCCGTACAAGCATTTCGACTCGCAGAGCGGGCCCGGCAACATCGCGCTGGGGTTTGGTCGTCCCCTCATCGTGAGCAATGTTGGCGGCCTCCCCGACCTGGTGCGGGAACGGGATGTGGTCTTTGAACCCGGCGACGTAGATGGATTGGCTCGGGCACTGCTCCGGGTGTTGACGGACGCCGCGTACCGGAAAAAGCTGGCCCGCGATTCGCAGCAGTTGGCAGAACAGTATAGCTGGGACGCGATTGCCCACAAGACCACGGAGGTGTACAAAAGCGTGCTGAACGGGAAAGCATGATCGCGCGCGGAACAATTCTGATGATGCTCGGACAGGCGTCGTTTCTGCTGTCCGCCTTCGCCATCAATTTCGGACTGGCCAGGCTCCTGGGTCCGGAGGAATACGGCACCTTTGGCGTCGTCATGTCCGTGTTGATCGTGGTGGAGCTCTTGGTCATCACGGGGATTCCGGAGCTGATTCAGAAATACGGCGGTGAGAACCCCGAAAACATGCGCTTGTTGAAGCGCGTGACGCTCCGTTGGCAGATCATCTATTCCTTCGTCGTGTTTGCGCTCTTCTGGGGTGCCGCCCCGCTCATCGCCGACTCCCTGTCCGATGCCAGGCTGACCTTTCTCATCCGCATCGCGTCCACCGACATCGTGGTGTACGGCCTCTTCAAGTACTACCAGGCGCTGCAGAACGGCCTGCATCGTTTCGATAGGCACGCGGTGTTGGGCATCGCTTATTCCATCTCCAAAGTGTCGGCGATTTTCGGCCTCGTCCTGTCCGGTTTTTCGCTCACCGGTGCCTTGGTTGGGAATATGCTGGGCTCCGTGGGAGGGCTCTGCACCGGTTTGCTTCTCACCCGGCTCCCGGAAGGGGGGCAGGAGCTGGAGCCGATTCCCTACCTGCGTTTCATCGTGCCCAACGTCTTGTACTTTGTGGGACTTTATCTCTTTTTTTGCATCGACCTTTGGTTTGTGAAGATCTACCAATCCGGGGTGGAAGTCGGGTACTACGTTTCAGCCGGAGCGCTGGCAAAAATCCCTTACGTGTTTTCCATCGCGCTCTCCGCTGCGTTGCTGCCGTCGATTGCCAGGGCAACGAAAGACCGGGATGAAAGACGGGTGAGGGAGAGCACGCGGGAGTCGCTGCGTTACATGCTCATGTTTTTGCTGGTGATGGCCGCGGTGGTCATTTCCAACGCCCGGCAGATCGTCTCGGTGCTGTTTGGACGCAATTACGCGGCCGCGGGCCGGCCGTTGTCGATCCTGATCGTCGGGCTCTCCTTGATCACAATCTTTGCGGTGCTCAACACCATCCTGCAGTCGCGCGACCGCATGATCACGAGCTTCGTGCTCATGTCGGCGCTGGTGGTCCTGGATGTGCTGGCCAACGCGATTCTGGTGCCGCGCTGGCACCTGCAGGGCGCGGCGCTTGCCACGACGATCGTGGCCGCGGTGGGCGCAGGGGGAAGCGCTTTGCTGGTGTACCGCGACATTCCAGCATTCGTCTCGCTTTTGTCTCTGTTGCGGATGGCCGGGGTCGCGGGATTGGTGTTTGTGGTCTCGTCCGCTTTGCACAATCTGGAGGTTCACGTGTTCGTGAAATGTGCCGGCCTGTCCGGGCTTTATTTCTTGCTCCTCTGGCTCTCCGGTGAAATCGATGAAGGTGACTTCGGTCGCCTTCGGGCGGCGCTTTCGCGAGCATGAAGCAAGGGTCGGCAGGGATGAAACGGATTTCGGTGATCATTCCCTCTTACAATTCCAAAGAAACCATCGCGGATTGTCTCCGCAGTGTTTCTGCGCAAACGGTCCGGTGCGGATTCGAGATCATTTTGGTGGACAGTTCGGATGACGGCACAGAGGAGATGGTGCGCTGGAGGTTTCCGGAGGTTCACGTCGTCCATCTTCCTGAAAAGACCATCCCCAGCAAGGCGAGAAATGTCGGTGCGCAACATGCCACCGGCGAAATTCTGGCGTTCACCGATTCCGATTGCGTGCCGGGCCAGGACTGGCTGCAGGTGATTCTGGAGAATGTTGAATCCGGCCACGAGGTGGTCGGAGGAAGCGTCATCAACGGGCGCCCCGGCCGGCTCATCAGCCGGGCTGAGTACTACATCGAGTTTCGCGAGTTTTCCGAGAACTCCGCCAAGCGCGAAGTGCGGTTCTTGCCCTCGTGCAATTTTGCTATCCGGAAGGAGACCTTTGCCCGTGTCGGTGGCTTTCCGGAGGTCCGCGCATCCGAAGACACCTTCCTGGCGCATTCGCTCGCGGAACACGGGGTGAAAATCGTGTTTGATCCCGCGGCAAAGGTGGTGCATTTGAACCGCTATCGCTGGCGGCCCTTCTTGCGGAATCAATTCGTCCTGGGGAAGTATGCCGCGGTGGTTCGAAGAATTCTGCCCATGCCCGGAGCGTTTTTTGTGCGGGTGCCGTACGCCTTCCCGGTCCTGCCGTGGGTGCGGACCCTACGGACCCTGCAATTCATTTTCCAAAATGCCCCGCGCCACGCGCTCGGGCAATTGCTGGATTTCTTACTGATCTATCCCATCTTCTTCGCTGGTTCCGTGGCGTGGAGCTACGGATTTTTTCGCGGCATCAAATTGGATAAAGAGTCGTTGGCGGCATGATGGGGCAGAAGCAACAACTTTCCGGCAAATGGACCGTGGTGGTTCTGGCGTGCTTGCTTGTCTGCGCCATTTATTTGCGCTTTGTGAATCTCGGCGCGCCGAGCTTCTGGGTGGACGAGATGAACCACGTCTACGCGGGCATGTCGCTGAGCAAGGGCGAAGCGCCCCGCTTCCCGTCCGGTGTGCCCAACGAGCGGGCTTTGCCGTACTCCAGACTTGTGGCCTGGTCTTTTTCGCTGTTTGGCGTCAACGAGTTTGCCGCGCGACTCCCCAGTGCGGTTTTTGGCCTGCTCGCAATTGTGCTGGTGTTCTGGGTTGGACAGGAGTGGTTCGGGCGCCGTGTGGGCTTGATCGCGGCCTTCGTTCTGACCTTTGCGCATCCCGCCATCGGCTGGTCCCGGACCTGCCGCATGTACACCTTGTTCCAGTTGCTGTTTCTGTTGGGAGTTTTTCTCTTTTACAAGGGGTTTGAGGCGGAGACCACGCATCCGCTCTCCCCGCCGGCTTCCGCCAATCCGCTGCTCCGACTCAGGGCGCTTCTTTACAATCAGGGTGTGCGGTGGCCGTGGTTGGCGGCAAGCGGACTGGTGTTTCTGCTTTCCCTGACTGTCCACCAGCTCACCGGCCTGTTCGCCGTAACGGTTGTGGTGTTTTGCGCGGCGGCGTGCATCGGAGTGCTGTTTACAGCCGGCGTGGCCGGCGCACTGAGGTCAAAATATTTCATCGCGCTGGTTCTGGCGGGCGTGGCGATGTTGGTGGGTGGCGCGCTGTTTGACCTCAAATCGTTTCTCGCGTATGCGCTGAGTTTTCAGCCTGACTGGGCGAAGTACGCGAAGGTTGAGGACACCCACTACTACTACTGGCTGCTCACCGCGAGTGACCAATTTCCTCTGGCCGCGCTGTTCTTGCTGGGAACGCTTCAGGCTTTGGCAAGGGTCCATAAGACCGCCATCTTCGCCGTTTTGACTTTTGGGGTCCCGGTATTTCTGCAATCTTTTG
>CAYQOI010000307.1:0-5028 GCA_964419085.1 uncultured Cytophagia bacterium
CCAAACAAATGCGTGGCGTTGGTTGGCGTCAACGACCTCATCGTCGTAGAGACCGACGATGCACTCCTCATCTGCCCGCGTGATCGCGCTCAGGATGTGAAGGAAGTGGTGGAAATCGCCAAACGCAACGGCATGGAACAGTATCTGTAGAGAGTCGATGTGACATGAAACCGGAAGAGATTTTGCAAGGCCTGGAAAGTTTGTTGGAGTCGCTGTCGGTGGAAGTGCGGTACGAGAAAGGCAACTTTACCGGCGGCTACTATCGTTATAAAGATAAGAGGCAAATGGTACTCAACAAGGATCTCAACGTGGAGAAAAAGATCGGTTTGTTGGCTACCGAGTTGAAGACGAATCTGGATGTCGACAGTTTCTATGTTGTACCAGCCTTGAGAGAGGTCATCGAGAATGCGGGTTGTTTGGGGTAATCAAAGCCACGCAAATCAGCAGGAAGGTGAGATAATGGAGAGACAAGATTTGATCCATTATTTTGGGAAAGATCTGTTTGTCCCAAAGCTGAAATCCAAGACTAAGGATGGTATTCTGGCTGAGCTCGCAGAGCTGTTTGTCAAATCCAGGTTTGTCAAAAGCAAGAAATCCGTGCTGGACATGTTGTTGAAACGGGAAACCCTTGGCAGCACGGGAATCGGCAAGGGTGTGGCCATTCCCCACGGCCGGATGACGGCCGCCATGGATATTCGCATCGCGTTTGGCAAATCGGAGAAGGGCGTCGATTTTGGCGCGCCCGACAAAAAGCCGGTGCAGTTGTTTTTCATGGTCCTGGCGCCCACCGTGGAGGAGAACAGCCGTTACCTGCCCATCCTCGGCAAGCTCGTCGAGGTTGTGCATGACAAAAAGAACCGTGCCCGCCTGATGAAAGTACAAACCTATGAAGAGTTTTTGAGCGTGTTCGAAGGGTAAGCCTTATGCACAACAAACAACTGGAGCTTCTCGTTGCCCTACAAGACCTGGATGCCATGATCCGCGACATCGAAGACGTCAAACATCTGGGCTTCGACGTGGAAGGGCGGGAGAAGCTACAGGAAGCGCGCGACGCCCTGGCCGCGAAAATCCGGAAGCCGTTGTTGTCCAACTACGAAAAGCTCAGGAATCGTTACAAGCGAGCCATCGTTCCCGTAAAAGGCGATGTCTGCCTGGGATGCTTCATGCGCACCCCCACTGCGCTTTTCACCCAACATGGGCGCCAGGATGAGGAAATCATTCTGTGCGAGGGTTGCGGTCGTATCCTTTACTGGTACGATTGATCAGATCCCCTTTTCGAATAGCGCATACTTTTTGTACAGCTTCGCGCCCAAACCCTGCAACGCCCTGTTCATCAACACGTTATCATCCAGGATCCAGGAAAACTCTGCCACCGAGTAGCCTTTTTTCTTGCCGCGTGTGTACGTTTCGTAGTAGAATGCCGGCGCGAGCCCGCGTTTCTTTTGATACTTGTGCGTGACGCCCAGCGTGATCACGCGGATCCCCTTGATTTTGTTTTTGTTCCACAACAGCTTGAAGATGCCAAATGGCAGCAGTCTGCCGTTGAGGTCTTTCAGGATGGTGTTGTAGTCCGGCAGGGAGAGGGAAAAGCCCGCAGGTTCGCCGTTGACCTCGGCGATGAACACGATGTCGGGATCGACGATGCTCTTCAGGTCCTTGGCCATGTGCATGAACTCTTCGTCGGTCATGGGGACGAACCCCCAATTTGCTTGCCAGGCCTCGTTGTAAATGGTTTTGACGATTTCCGCTTCCCTTTTGAAGTCCTTCAGGTTGAGCGTACGAAAGCAGATCTCTTTGTCCTGGAGCGTCCTTTTGGCCAGCGCGGCGAAGCGTTCCGGGATGGGCATGTCCCGGTCGAAATAGTAGGCATAAAGTTCCTTGAGCTTGGTCAGGCCCGCCTCTTGCACCAGCCGAAGGTAGTAGGGCGGGTTGTACGGCATGAGCAGAACCGGGCTGGAGTCGAAGCCCTCGAGCAGGAATCCCCAGGTGTCGTTGCTGGAGAAATTGGCCGGCCCGCGCAGCGTCTCCATGCCGCGGGCTTTTAGCCACGCGGCCGCCGCGTCCAGGAGCGCATCGGCCACATCCTGATTGTCGATGCATTCGAAGAACCCGAAGAAGCCGGTACGTTCGTTGTGGGCGCGATTGTGGTTGTTGTTGACGATGGCGGCGATGCGCCCAACCACACGGCCGTCTTGCCGGGCCAGAAAATACTCCGCCTCAGAATGCTTGAAAAATGGGTTCTTGTGCTTGCTCAACATGTTTTTCATATCGAGCAAAAGCGGCGGCACCCAGTATTTGTCGTTCTTGTAGATTTCCCACGGCAGTTTGATAAAGGCCCTGAGCTCTTTTCTCGTTACAACAGGTTTGACTTCAACGTCGGCCATTTTCCTCCTCCGAATCGCAGTCCAACAAAAAAGCCGCAAAGAAATCTTGCGGCCTGTGGTTTTCCGTTGGTGGTCATGTTTTGGGTTAAATCAAGCGGAACTCTCTACCCAGCTTCTCAAATACATCGAGAACCTTGTTTAACTCTTCGTCGGTATGGGTTGCCATGTAGCTTGTGCGGATCAGGGATTTGCCGGGAGGGACCGCCGGCGGAATCGCGGGGTTGGCGAACACCCCGGACTCGAACAGGCGTTTCCAGAAAACGAAGGTGTCCATCACTTCCCCGATGACGATGGGAATGACCGGACTCTCGCTGCCACACGTGTCAAAGCCCAGCTCGTCGAAAGAGCGCTTCATTTTGCGCACGATCTCCCAAAGCCTTTCCCGCCGTTCCGGCTCGTTCTGAATGATCTCAAGCGCTTTGAGGACGGATGCGACCGCAGCCGGGGGCATGCTTGCCGAAAAGATGAGGGCGCGGGAGTGGTGCTTGATGTAGTCGATGACGTTCGCTTTGGCCGCGATGAAGCCGCCCAGGGAGGCGAACGATTTGCTGAACGTCCCCATGACGATATCCACGGCTTTTTCCAGCCCAAAATGCTCTGCGGTGCCGCGGCCGTTTTTTCCGAACACGCCGATGGAGTGGGCATCATCGACCATGATGCGCGCCCCGTATTTTTTGGCTAGCTCCACCAGCGACGGAAGGTCTACGAGATTGCCCTCCATGCTGAACACGCCGTCGGTGACGATGAGCTTACCGCTCTCCGGGTTGCTCGCGGCCAACAGGCGTTCCAGGTCGCGCATGTTGTTGTGCTTGAATTTGACGACCCGTCCGAAAGAAAGGCGCGCGCCGTCCAGAATGCATGCGTGGTTGTTTCTATCGGTGTAGATGATGTCATCCTTCCCCGCGATGGTCGAAATCGTGCCGAGGTTGGTCTGAAAGCCGGTGGAAAAGACCAGTGCGGCCTCGGCATCCATGAACTCCGCAAGCTTTTCCTCCAGCTCCACATGCAACGAAAGCGTGCCGTTGAGAAAGCGGGACCCGGTGCAGCCGGAACCGAATTCGTTTACGGCCTTGATCGCGGCTTCCTTGATGCGCGGGTCCTGCGTGAGTCCCAAATAATTGTTGGATCCTACCATGATCAGCTTGCGGCCATCGATGGTCACCTCTGTGTCTGCGCCGGATTGGATGGCCTTGAAATAGGGGTACCAACCCTGTTCCTGCAATTCCCGTGCGCGTGTAAAATTGTTGCACTTGTCAAATAGATCTGCCAAGATGTTTCTCCCGCAACGTTTGTTTTTTGGGCCAATCGGAAGGGCTTAATATAAACAATGCGATAAAAGAAATCAAGGCAAAAAGTTACAGCCGGTTAAAAACGCGGGCTTGCTTCTGAGCGTAAAAATCGCTACTATTCGCAGCGATTCAATGGTTTTGCGAAGGAGTGGGAGTGAAGGCATTAGTGACCGGCGGCCGAGGTTTTATCGGTAGTTTCCTGGTGGAGCACTTGCTACGCCGGGGCCTGCACGTTCGCTGTCTGCTCAGAACCGTGGACCATCTCGGCTGGCTAAAAGGCCTGAATTGCGAAATCCTCCAGGGAGACGTGCTGGACCCCGATTCGCTCGCTGCCGCGGTTACGGGAGTGGACTACATTTTTCATCTCGCGGGGCTGACTCGCGCGCTGCAGGTGCGGGACCTTTACCGGGTCAACGTTCAGGGCACCGGCAATCTGCTGCAAGCGGCATGTCGCGATGCGAGCGCTCTGCGCCGATTCGTGTTGGTTTCCAGCCTCGCGGCCGCAGGCCCGAGTCCGGATGGTGAGCCGCTGACCGAGGAGATGCCGGCCCACCCGGTTTCCCATTACGGCAAGAGCAAGTTGGAGGCGGAGCGCCTCGCCCGGCAGGCCGGGGAGGGGCTGCCGGTGACCATCATTCGCCCGCCTTCGGTGTACGGCCCCCGGGACCGGGACATCTTCACCGTGTTCAAGATGACCGCACAAGGATTGCGCTGGGAGGTCGGGGGCGGCCCGCGCTTCGTCAGCCTGATTTATGTCGAAGATTTGGTTGAAGGGACCGTTCTCGCCGCGGAATCGGAAAAGGCGGTGGGCCAGCTCTACTATCTCAGCGAAGCGGCCGTGTACGCCCAGGAACGGCTGGCTCAACTCATGGCAGAGGTTTTAGGGACTCGGCCCCGGGTCGTCAGGGTGCCTTTGCCCCTGGCTGCGCTGGTCGCGACGGTCGCGGGTGGATTCGGGAGACTCAGACGACAGCCGTCCCTGCTGAACCGAGACAAATTCAGAGAGTTGAAGCAAACCCACTGGGTCTGCAGCAGCGAAAAGGCAAAAGCCGAGCTCGGGTTTCAAACCAGCGTTCCGGCTGAAGAAGGATTCCGCAAGACTGCGGCGTGGTACCGCGCAAACGGTTGGCTTTGATGCGTCTATTTCACCAGGCGGATCAACTTTTCCTGCAGAGCCTCCGGGTAGCCGGAGTCGCGTCCGGAGGCGAGGGCGAGATAGCGTTTGGAATCGAGAAACGTGATCAGCTTCTGCTTTTGCACCACTGGCCAGTACAGGTAGAGCCGGTTTTTTCGATTCTTACCGGAAACTTCGATTTCCGCCACGCCAAACAAGCTGAAGCCGTGGGTGGGGGAGA
>CAYQOI010000308.1:0-5010 GCA_964419085.1 uncultured Cytophagia bacterium
GGACACTGTTTTGCTCTTTTAACCGGACACTTATGAAGTAAAATATGTCTTGCTGAAATTCCATGAATCATCCAGGTTAGCAATTATTATCGTCCGTCCCGCCGGACGCCCTAATTTAGCATTTCATGGCAAAAAAACAACCTGCAAATTGTCTGCGGAGTTGGAAAAAACCTCGAGAGGGAAGGAATGGCGAGGGCGGCCGGCACACCCGAGGCGTCGGCGACATGGGTGCCGGAATTCACATAGCCCGGCGGATTCTCTCGATCTCCGCGCGCAGCTTCTCATCCTCGAACCGGTAGGCCTGCTGGTACTCGAGCTTCGCTTTTTCCACCTCGCCCAGTTTGCGGTAGCAGTTGCCCAGATAGAAATGCGCCCAGGGCTTGATCCAGGGCGTTGGCACGTTCTCCATGGCCAGCACACGTTCGTACTTGGTGGCGGCGGAGCGGTAGGCGGCTCGTTCGTACAGCGCGGTGGCGATGTGGTAGGTCAATTCCGGCAGCCTGCCTCGCCGGGATGTCCCGTTGGCCTTTGTTTTGGCCAGGGCCTCGCGATAGACTTCGATGATCTCATCAAACGTCTTTGAGGTCAGCGAGCCGGTGGCTTTTGCGGGCAGAGGATGCTTCAGCCGTTCCTGTGCCAGCGCGTAGGCATGCTTATGGTCGGATTTGCGCACCTGTTTGTAGTGTTCCACCGCCTTGGTCCGCTCGCCCAGCAAATCATAGCTCCGGCCGAGATTCAGATGTGCCAGCGCCTTGGCCCACCGAACGTTGCCGGTGGAGCGCTCCGTGTAGTCGAGGGTGAGATTGTACTGCTCGATGGCCTCTTTGTACCGCTTGAGACCGAGATACACGTTGCCCAGGCGAAAATGCGCGCTTGCCATCAGCACGGGAAATTGTCTTGCCCGCTCGTCCACCAGCAGGTTCTGCAGGGTTTCCACGGCCAGCGCGCTTTTGCCCATCTTTTGATAGTTTTCTCCCAAAAAGAGCAGAAATGTGGGATTTTGGGGATATCTGGTCGCCAGCGTTTGGAAATAGCGAAGCGCCTGCGAGTAGTCCTTTTCCGTGTAAAGGTAGATGCTGCCGAGAAAGAGCAGCGCTTCGGCCCGGGAGTCCCTGCCCTTGGTGGCGGCAAGCTCCAGTTCTGCCAATCCCTTTTCCCGGTCCGACTTGATGCCCAGGATGAACGTCACCGGCTTGACGTACTTGGGCAGGATGTCGGTGTAGTAGTGGTAGACCCCCAATCCGAGATAGGCATCAAAATAGCTGGAGTCTCGCTTCACCACCTGCTCGAGACTTGCGATGCCCGCCTTGCCGTACCAATACGCCTTCAGCCAGCTATTCTCCCACGCGTAGTACGCCGCGCGGTACATGTAGGCGGTGCCCAGATAAAAAAGGGCGTCCAGCCCGTCCTCTTTGTCGCGGAGCCTCTGCTTTGCGACTCTGATGGCCTTGGCGGAAAAATCCAGAAATTGCTGTTCTATTTCCTGATGATTTTCTTCGAGCTGGTAGCGGTAGTAAAGGCTCACAGCCTGGAGCAGATACCCGCGCGGGTGCGCCGGGTCGAGTTGGATGAGACGGTCAAAGATCGAGGAAGCTTCGCGAAAGCGCAGGTTGTAAGCCAATTCCATTCCCTGCCGGGAGAGTTTCTGGTAGGCGTCGTCGCCGGCCAAAGCAGGCAACGCAAAACCGAGGGAAAGAGAAAGCAGCAAAATCCAGCGTGTCATATCGTTTCTCTCCTTCTCACGAGTTCCGCAAAGGCAAAAGAAAGAACGGTCGGTGCGGTGCAGCCATAAGATATCGAATCTCAAGGTGAGAAGCAAGCTCATTCGCTGCCTCATTCCCGGCGGTTGCGCGGCGCGAACCTACGGCAAGGAATCTTTTGTGCTTTTCCTCTGTTTAATATATTCAAAAGAGCGTGATTGGCTAAAACTCATGTGTTGTTTCTACGAAGCAAAAACCCTTCGCATCGACAAAACGAAGTTTCCCAAAGAGCCTGAAGTGTATCCCGACGTGGAAACCCTCCGCACGACATTCGCCGGGAAAAGCTGTCCCGTCTGCCAGGGACACGGCTGGCTGAGATGTTCGGCCTGCGAAGACGGGGAGGTCTCTTTCCTCGGGGGAAAGCAGGCCTGCCGCCGCTGCCACAGTTCGGGCGTAGTCGGCTGTATGGTGTGTGACCGAACAGGAAAGCTGAGCGCCAAACAAACGGGCGTCGCGGTGCGACCGCAACATGAGGTTTCCCGCGAGCCCGTGCCCTCGGAAGTGGCGAACTAAAGCGCGTCAGCGCGTCGCATCGCCCCCACTTCAGCCGCTCTGCCACATCGGTTCGCCCGATTTCACCAGGCTGCTAATCTTCTTTTTCCGCGACCACGACCGTCGAGTGCTGCCCCACCTGGAAAGAGCTCAACCAGGAGAACCCGGCCTCTTCGAGTGCCGCGTTCAACTCAGACCGCGTGTACACGGTGCCGCTCTCTGTGTTTAAGAGCATGTGGAGCGCGAACTGCGCGGCAAACACGGGACCGGTGCGGTCTTCATTCACGAAAAAGTCCTTCACCACCAACGTGCCGTGTGACACCAACGCGTCTCGGACTTTCCGCAACAACACCGCGATTTGCTCCGGCCCGAAAATGTGGAGGACGTTTGAGATGAACGCGAGATCGTAATCCGACCCAAGGTCGTCTTCGAAACAATCCCCGGGCCGAGTCGCGACCCTTTCCTCCAGCCCGGCTTGCCGGATACGCTCCTGTGCGATGGCGACCACCTCCGGCCGGTCGAAAAGGGTCACGTGCAGGTGAGGATTCTGGGTGGCAAACTCCATGGCGTAGGTGCCCGGCCCGCCGCCGATGTCCACCATCCTGCTCACGCGTCTCAGGTCCAGACCCTCGACCACCTGCGCCGCGGTGAGCTGCCCGATGTTGGCCATGGCCAGCGCAAAGTCCCGCGTTTTTTTTGCTTCTTCCGCTCGAGAATCTGTCCGTTTGGGCAGAGCTTTGCCGCTGCGGATCGCCTCCTCCAGCTTCGACCATCTCTCCCAGGAATTGGCCTGGTGGCGCAGATTGTCGCCCACGTAGTAGGGGCGTCCCCGCACGAGAAACTCCGCAGAGGTGGCGGAATTGCGGTACCCCGCGGTTTCCTTTTCCAGAAAACCAAGCGCGGTGAGCGCGTCGCACAGCAGCCCCGTCGCGCGGGGATCGGTTCCCAACGCGCCGGCCAGTTGCTGAGCGGTCAGCGTTTTGCCATCGAGCCGGGTGAACAGGTCCATCCGGTTGGCAGTCAGGACGATCTGAGCGGGCATGAAGGCGCTCGTCAGGCTGGTGATTTCATGAATGCGGTCAAATATCTCCATGGTCGAGACCCCTTTCTCGGTTTAACATCTGAAAGCCCTCACCGGCTCACCGGAAGATTGAAAACATTTTGCAGAAAAAAAAGCGAAATGAACGCGATGACGCCCGCCGCGATGGGCGTAGAAACCCAGCCCAGTGCGATCTCTCCGAGAATGCCGTAATTGATATTCTTTGCCCCTTTGACCAATCCGATGCCGATGATCGCGCCGATCACCGCCTGCGTGCTGGAGACGGGCACCAGCGGGATGGGCGGCAGGCCGTGGGCGAGCAACCAGCTTTCCAGACTCTTGGAGGCGAAAAGAAAGAGCACCATCGCGTTAGCCAACACCACCACGAGCGCGGCTTCCGGCGTCAAACGAAACAGGTTCCTGCCCACCGTCACCATGACTCGCTCGGAATAGGTGTAAACGCCCGTCGCGATGGCCAGCCCGCCGATCAGGAAAAGCTGTTGCTTGCCGGAGAGGCTCAGCACTCCCATGAGACTCAAGTCCGGGAACGGATTGACCGTCACGAACACGCCCATCACGTTGGCGATGTTGTTCGCGCCCAGACTGTATGCGCCGAAAGCGCCCACCGCGACCAAGCCGAGCCGGGTGTAGAGGTCCAGTTTCAGCAGGTGAATCCGGACGCGCTTGAAAAAGGCCCGGAAGGTGGCAAACAGCAGGATCGCGAAGCAGGCGGAGAGCAGCGGGCAGAGCAGCCAGGTCAAGACGATTTTGCTGAGCAGCCGGTGGTCCGTGGGCGATTGGGTGAACACGTTCCACCCGATGATCGCGCCCACGATGGCCTGGGAAGTGGAAACCGGAATCTTGAGCTTGGACATCCAGAATACGGTGATGGCGGCAGAGGCTGCGACGGCAAAAGAACCGGCGATGGCATTCACTGCGCCGAGACTCCCCAGCGTCTCAGTGGCGCCCGAACCGCTGATCACTGCGCCCAGGATCACGAACACGCTACAGATCAACGCGGCGGTGTGAAACCGGACCATCCGCGTGCCCACCGCGGTGCCAAAGACATTCGCTGCATCGTTGGCCCCCAACGACCATCCCAGGAAAAGCCCGCTGGAGAGAAACAGCAGCGTCGCCACTGCTTAGATGCTCCGCTTGATGGTGTAGATGGAAACCCGGTCTGCGACCTCTTCGGCCCGATCCGCCAGGGAATCCACGTGCTTCACAAAAGAGGAGAGATGCATCTTGCGGCTGAGATCGATCTTCAGGCGAAAAACGCGGTGCTTAAGCCGGTCGCCTATCTTGTCCGCTTCTTTTTCGTAAAAGTACACCTTGTGCAAATGGTCCTGGACCGCATTGACATCCCGGAAAAACGCCCGCGTCGCCTGCACGATGGATTCCGCGGCCAGCGACGCCCGGTCCGCCAGCTCCATGAAATCCTTGATGAGCTCCATGGGGATGTCCGGGGTCTCGATGACAAAATGGTTGACCGTATCTTTCGCGGTGTCGATAATGTCGTCCATGCTCTCCAGCAATCCCAGAACATCTCCGCGGTTTTCCGGGATGAGAGAATGCACGTAGAGCTGATTCTCCACTTGCCGCCGCAGGTTGTCCGCACGGTTCTCCAGTTTGGCCACCAGTTCGATGCTTTCTTGCAGGCCCGTTTCGTCGTTCTCCAGGTAGCTTTTGATACCTTGTTTGAACACGATGGCACCCTGG
>CAYQOI010000309.1:0-5003 GCA_964419085.1 uncultured Cytophagia bacterium
CGGCTAGTCCGAACATGAAAGCCCTTTTCGACCAACCCGAACCCCTGCGCAGAGACATCTCCCTCATCGGGGTCGCGACGTTGGCTCTCAACGGCCTCATCGGCGCAGGTATCTTCGCGCTGCCGGCCGCGGCCGCGCAACGCTCAGGGATGTTCAGTCCATGGATGTTCGTTCTATGCGGCGCGCTGATGGGCACGGTGGTGCTGTCTTTCGCGCAGGCGGCCAGCTATTTTCGCGGTACCGGCGGACCGGTGCTCTATGCACAGACCGCGTTTGGTTCCTTCGTCGGCTTCCAAACGGGTTGGCTCCTCTATCTCGGCCGGGTTTCGGCAATGGCCGCCAACACCAACGCGCTGGTGGCCTACGGTGCGGGGCTGTGGCCGGGAATGGATCAGGGCGCCCCGCGCGTTGTCGCGATCCTCGCCGTGTGCTTCCTGCTGACCTGGGTGAACGTCATCGGTGTGCGCCGCGGCATGGGCACAACCAATCTGCTGACGGCGCTGAAGCTGTTGCCCCTGGCCCTGTTCATTGTCGCAGGATTGCTGGTCATCAAACCCGCAGGCTTTTTGCACGCGTCACCACCCGGCCCGGGTGAATTCGCGCCTACCCTTCTGGTGTTGGTTTACGCGTTCGTGGGCTTCGAAGGCGCGCTGGTACCGGCCGGCGAGGTACGGCAGCCCCGGCGAGACATTCCCAGAGCGCTTCTGACCACCCTCGCGGGTACTACCGCGCTTTACGTGCTGATCCAGGCGGTCTGTGTCGGGGTTTTGCCGGGTGTGAGCGAGTCCACCGCGCCCCTGGCCGACGTGGCCAGCCGGCTGGTCGGGCCGGTTGGGGCCGGCGTGATGACGCTTGCGGCATTTCTCTCCATCTCCGGGAACATCTCGACCATTATGTTGACCGCCCCGCGCATGACCTATGCCCTGGCGCGAGACGAGGCTCTGCCCGCCTGGTTCGGCAATGTCCATTCGGACTTTAAGACACCCGACTATTCGATCATCTTTCTGGGACTGTTCAGCTTTGCTCTGGCGGTTTCCGGCTCGTTTGTGTGGCTCGCAGTAATGAGTTCGCTGGCTCGCATGTTGGGCTACGCTGTTTGCATCGCGGCGTTACCGCGGTTGAGAAAACAGTTTGCAGACTCAAAGGATCGTTTCACCCTGCCCGGGGGTCTGGTCATTCCGGGTTTGGCGCTGGTTGTCTGCTTGTGGCTCGCGGCACAGGCTGGTGTGCGAGCCTGGGTGGTCACCGCCTGTTTTGTGCTTCTGGGCGCAGGCCTGTTTTTCTATTCGCGCCTGCGAGCAAACTCGCGGGACCGCCGCGGTTGAGTGTGGCGCCGTGCTAACATGGATTATTCATGGACTTCCACAAAGCCATATCTTACTTGTCTAAAGACAATCAGTTGTCTTGTCATTCCGGTTTTTTCGCAATTCGGCGTAGCGGAATTGCGAAGAATACCGGAATCTCTTTCCACGTAACGTATGGTGCAAAGAGATTCCGGTCTTCAAACGGCTGACAAGCGCCAGCTGGCTCAATTCTAATTTGCGAATAATTCAGACTAGCCGCTCAAAGCCGGGATGCCCTTGAGCTTGTTTTTCAACTTGGCGATGAGATGCCTTTCCTCGGGTTCCCCCGCGCCCAGGAAGTATATGGCCGAGTAGCACAAGGCCAACGCCACGAGTGTGGCGATGGTCGCCGCCGGTGAGCTGATGGCGACCCAATGATTCAGAAACGAGAAAATCGCAAATGTGACGGCGATGGTTGCCAGCGGCCAGAGCAGCGGGTAGCCGAAGGGATGGATGCCGTAAAAGCGATAGCCGTGGTAAAGCCTCGCCGCGCTGACAAATGCAAAGGCCGTGAGCATCCCTAGCGCCGCGCCCACGAGCCCCAATTTAGGGATCAGCCAGAGGGAGACCGCGATGTTGATGCTCAGCATGGCCGCGGCCAGGATGGTGTTGAGCAGGGTTTTTCCGGTCATCACCAGGAGGCTTTCCGCGGCGCTAAACGTGCCGAACAACCCGTGTGAAATGGCCAGGACCACCAGCGCGCCGGCCGCCGCTGTGGCCTCCCGGCCGAACAGGCTGAGCAACTGCGCAGGGTAGAGGATCATGGCCAGGGCAGGGAGCAGGCTGCCCGCCATCAGCCAGCGGGTGACGATGACGTAGTTGCGGTGCAGGCGGCTCTTTTCCTTTGTGTAAAACAGCTCGGAGACGATGGGCGCAAAAATGGGTTCAAAGCCTTGCCGGATGCGCTTCACCACCGAAATGATCTCCACCGCGATGCCGTAGAGCCCCGCCGCAGCTTCATTCATCAGGCGGCCCACAAGCAAAATGTCGCTGCGCGCTACCAGCAGGGAGAGCATGTCCATCACCGCTATTGGAGAAGTGTAACGCAGCGTCTCTTTTTTATCCTCCGCCGAGAGCGCCTGATGCTGCCAGCCGAGATAGCGATATTTGCGAATCGCAACGCTCGCCGCGCCAACCGCGGCGACGGCGCTGGCAAAAATATGGGCCGAGACCAGGGCGATCACCCCCATTTTGAACGGAATCAACGCCAGCGTGCCCAGGAGCAGAACCAGTGGCTCCAATCCGCTGCGGATGAGCGCTTCGTATTTCATGATGCGCAGAGCCTTGGTGGTCGCGATGAAGGAATGCGTGAGCGTGATAAACGGAATCGCGAACACCAGGATGCGGAGCGGCGGGATCAAGTTGGGTTTGTGCAAGCCCTGCACTGCAATGAGCGGAATCAAAAAATAGACCACCACCGTGGTGAGGAAACTCAGCCCGATCACCAGGCCGATGTTGAACCGGATGATGCCGAACAGCCGGATGCGGTTTGCCTCACCCTCGTCCTTATGGTAGCGCGAAATGTCCCGAATCAGGCTGCGGTCGATGCCCCAGAGGCCGAATTTCGATGCGATGTCCACCACGCTCCAGGAAAGCAGATACAGGCCCAGGGTCTCCATGCCGTAGACCCTGGCCGCCACGAACATGAACAGGACCTTGCTGGTTTTGGCGATCATCCCCAGGTAGTTGACCAGCGCGCCTTTGACCAGGTCGCCCGCGTCTTTTTGGCTGGCGGAGTCCGTTTGCGCCTTGCGGCTCATCTGCTCTCCGAATGAATCAATGCCGGCTTGCCTGTGCGTTTCCTCCAGGTGACGTAGACCAGCCGCAGCGTGTGCCAAGTAGCCGTGGCCAGCATCCAAACGCTGATAAAGTAGAACGTCTGGCGCGCCAGGCCAAACACGATTCCCACCAGAAGGAGCCAGATGTTGTTGTTCATGCGGCTGCCCACGAAGCGAACGAAGATGTCCACCGCCGCGTAGTCGTGGATTTCGGCTTTGTGCATTTTCCTAAAAATGCCCGGTACGACGCGTTCCACCAGATAGGAGATAAACAGAATGAAAGTAAACGTTGCGCCTGTGGAATTAGGGTCGCCGCCGGAAAAGTACCAACCCAGCGCGAGGTACCAGACGGCGTCGTAAACCGTGCCGCCGATGTGATCCAGCATGTCCCCGGTCTTGCTGAATCTCAGCGTCAGCCGGGCCAACTTGCCGTCCACGCCATCCAACACCCCGCTGATGACGGCCAGGATGATTCCGGCGAGCAGGTGGCCGGTGGCAAAAAGCGGCACGGCAATCGCGGCCAGGATGAGCCAGATGATGGTGATCAAGTTGGGACTGATGGGGGTGTGCGCGATGAGCTTCACCGCACCGAATTCCAGCGGCGGATGAATGTATTTCGCCACAAACTCCAGCACGCCTTTGTGGACCTGCTGGCGCAGCAATCGGTCCATTTCACGCACCTGTTTTTCCCCTTCCACCAGCAACAAGAAGGGCGGGATCCGCCGTCTGAGATTCTCGATGTAGGGGTCGAATTCTGACAGGTCGAGTTTGGCCAGCTTCTCTTCAGAGAGGGCCGCCGCGATGGTCTCGGTCAGGCTTCGGTCCCCGTGGGAAAAAATCGGTGCGACTTCGGCGGTGACGATGGCTGCGCTCGCGGCGGTGCTGCCGTTGGGCGAGACCACGCCGCAGGCTTTTCTGCACGCCAGCAGTTCTTTGAGTACACGGCGGTCGTTGAACGCGTGCCCCTCCAGCACGAGGACGGGCTCTGGTGAGTTTTCCAGTTCGGTACTGAGACAGCCCCAGCGCTGGGAGGTGTCGGTACGCACAACCCTCAGGGTCAACGATTTCGGCGGCGCATGGCAAAAATGTTTTACCGGGTCCAGGTCGTGATTTGTGCAGATCACGATCTCATTCACCTGAAGTTTGTGCAGTTCGCGTATGTTTCGTTCCAACAGCGTCAATCCCCACAGCCGGTGGTTGACCATCGGGTGATGCGCGTCGATCCAGGCTTTCGATATCAATTAGTCTCCTTTCGCGGTTCCTTTCTGTAAGTACGAGTTCCAGCATTGGCAAACCAGGGGCTGCAATTTAGACCAAATTTCCCTAAATTTCAACCTCTTTTTCCACTTGAAGATGATCAAACGTTTCCAGTGCGTGGCAAATTCCCGTTTTTCCTTTTTGCTTGCTTTTCGCAAGCGGGTGTGTTAAATTCGTGCTCGTCTTTCGAGTCCTTAGGTTGCAAGGGTGACGCGTGAATCAAAAACCGAGACTGATTGTTTTTGACCTGGATGGGACGCTGATCGATACCATGGGAAGCTTTGCCGACACCGCAGGCCAGCTCATTCGGGAGCATTACGGGTGGACATTCGAGGCGGGTAGGAAGGGTTATCTGGAGACCAGCGGCATTCCGTTTTTTCAACAGTTGGAAGTGCTCTTCCCACGGGATGAGCGTAACGGCCGCGTCGCGGAGTTGTTCGAGAAAATGAAAATTGAAAACTTTCTCGCAGAACGCGTGTCAACCAAGACGCTGGAAACGCTGCACGCGCTGCGTGACCTGGAGATCCGGACCGCCATCTCATCGAACAATTTTCACGACCTGGTGAAAGAATTCGTGCACCGGGAGAATGTGCCGGTGGACCTGGCGCTGGGTTTCAAGCCGGAC
>CAYQOI010000310.1:0-1360 GCA_964419085.1 uncultured Cytophagia bacterium
CGCGACCGCCGGCGTTTGCATTAAGTAGTTGTTTATAAATGTATTAAGACATTATAACCTAAAAGCGGGCGAGAGAAAAAGCGTCTGGCATAGAAATTGTAATTGAGACATCCCGAAGGTAAACAAACATGCGAGGCAAAACAGACTCGTACAAAATCGAAAACTGAGTTCTCCATCCACCCCTCCTTTCCCTAAACGGCGGAACGTCTGTTCCGCCGTTTTTGGTTTCAATGGGCCTTCTTGCGTTTTCGCCACAGCAGAACAAACGTCCCCAGCACCACCAGGTGCAAGACCAGCACCGGCGCGGACCATCCAGCTACCGATGCAAAAAAGCGGTTCCCCTGAACAACGCCCGTCCGCACTGCCTGGTCCAAAAGAGAGAGCGCGGCCATGGTCAACAAAACACCCGACAGGGCAGGATTCACCCACCTGAGTCGCTCCCGCCAGGTTTCCAGTCCGAGGAGAATAGCGAGGAGCCCGCCACCCCGCAGCAATTCGTAGGGGACCGCGAGCCAGACTTCCGAGGTACGCAGATGGTAGGCGATGAAGGTCAAATCACCACTGCCCCAAATGTAGTTCAGCGGAAAGAAGACGACCCCAAAACCGTTGACCAGGGCCAGGATGAGCCAAACACCTTTTGCCGCGGGAGAAGAGGCTCGGCGGAAGAGAACGTATCCGAGCCAGACAAGAGTCAGCGTCACCACCGGGCCGGCTGCCAGGTACAAAATCCATTCTCCCGCGCCGCCAGGCATAGAGCCCAGAGCGAGCCATCCGTCGCTGCCGGCAAACCGGATGTGCACCCAGTGCCCCGCGTGCGGTGGCGGAACATCCCAGCGCTGTACCAGGCCGGAAAAGCCCATCACCGGTGCCCGACCGAAGAGCGTCAACACGGCCCAGTGGCCCGCCTCGTGGAGCGCGACCGAGGCATAGCGGACGAGAAAACTCAATCCCAGCACCAGCCTAAAAGGCCAGTGGGGCAGAGCACGAGCAGATCCCCTGCCTCCAGCTGTAAACGACCTTGGCTCCATAAGCCAATTTCATTGCCCCTCGCCCGTCGTGGTGCTCAAGAGCCCGGATCGCCGGCATTTGTCGCAATATACGCAGACCCCACGACTCGATCAATCTGACCTTTGCTGCGTTCCAGCCCCTTTGAACCTGAGCTTCCTGCGTCGCCCAAAGGTCAGTAGGCGATCCGCAAATCACCCAAACCGGGCGAGACCTTCAGATGAAGCCTGCGCTCTGCGTCGTCGTAGTTCTCGCTGTAGTAGTAGCGGCCCGACTTCAGCAATCTTCTGGCGACATCCACGTCGGACAAGAAAAGGAACTTGGAAACCGCCAGCCGGACTCCGAGTTCTTCCGG
>CAYQOI010000310.1:1370-4986 GCA_964419085.1 uncultured Cytophagia bacterium
CGATATCCAGGTCGATGTTCACAGATGCGCCTTCAACGTAGTTTCCGGAGAAATCGATCCGCATTTCACCGATCCCGCCGTCGATTTCGCCTCGCTGAAACCGCGCGTTGCCCAGCCTGCTGATCTCCGTCTCCCCCACCTTGGTGTTGATTCTCAACCACCGCATGCGCGCGGGATTGGGTTCATCAAAACTGACCCGCACGTCGCCGGCCAACACCCTGAGCGCCAGCCGCACCAGTGGCACGCCACCCAGTTCGAAGTCCACGTCCCCCGCCTTGATTCGCGCCGCAAGATCGGTTTCCACCCCTGCCGGCAGCTCGATGCGCACCTCCGGTTGCAGGTGGTCATCGTCGCGATCCAGCCAGCCCCGTTTTTCGAACCCGATCTCCAAACGGGAATCATGCCCGTCGAAATCTGACTGCGTATGTACGTCGAACGCGTCCTCACGGTAATCGATGGACACGTCGACCTCGCGTTGCAAATCAGTCCTGGTGACCCACACGCGGCCCGCCTCCACATCCAACTTCAGATGGAAAACCCGGTCCGCCGGAAGTGTGTAGCCTCGGTGGAATCGGGCGGCCTGCTGCGCGTGAACTTCCTCCGGCGGGAAAAGCAGCCCGCCCCAGGCGACCAGCAAACTCAGAAAAAGCGCTTTTTTGCCCATTTCAAATGCCTTGCGTTCGTCTACCGTCATTGCACCGCCGGGTCGATGGATTCATCGCTTTCGCGAAGTAAGAGGGGAGCATAGAATCACTCTGCTCTTTCCTGTAATTGACGCGGTGACGAGAACGAAATCGACCCGAAGGCCAGAGAATTACACCAAGTGGGTACGGAGACGTCGCAGCAAAAGTTGCATGTCTTCAGGGAGGTCGGTCTCGAACCGCATGGTCTCGCCGGTGATGGGATGGCGGAAGCCCAGAAGCCTGGCGTGTAGAGCCTGCCGCTCGATCAACTGCAGCAGTGCGGCAGCCTGCTCCCGCTCCCTGGTGGAAAGAGAGCCGAGCTGACGGTTGCGGCCGCCGTATTCCCGGTCGCCGAAAACCGGATGCCCGATGTAGGAAAGATGAACCCGAATCTGGTGCGTGCGGCCGGTTTCGAGATTGAGCCTGACCAGAGACAGAAGGGGGAACGTCTCCAGGACGACGTAGTTTGTGATGGCCAGCTTGCCGGTGGGCTGAACCGTCATTCGGGTGCGGTCTTTTGGGCTGCGGGCCAGGTACGTTTCGACGCGCCCGCTGCGCTTGCGGAATCTGCCCCAGGCGATGGCCCAGTATTCTCGCTCCGTCGTCTTCTCCGAGAATTGCCTCGAGAGTTCCCGGTGCGTCAGATCGTCTTTGGCCACCACCATCACCCCCGACGTGTTCTTGTCCAGCCGGTGCACGATGCCCGGCCGCTGCCTCCCGCCCACCGAGGAAAGATTGCCGCAGTGGTGGAGCAGCGCGTTCACCAGCGTGCCGGTGTAATTGGCAAACGCGGGGTGCACCACCATGCCCGCAGGCTTGTTCACCACCAGCAGGTGGTCGTCCTCGTACAGAATGTCCAGCGGAATATCTTCAGGAAGAATATCGACTTTTTGCGGCCTCGGGATGGTGAGGTGGATCTTCTCGTTGGGAGAAACCAGGTGGCTGGCCTTAGCCGGTTCTCCGTTTACCAGCACCAACCCCTCGTCGATGAGTTTTTGCAGTCTGGCGCGGGAGAGGTTTTGAAATTTCTGGGTTAAAAACTTGTCGAGACGTTCTCTCTCTTTCCTGGCGGGAACGATGACTTCGAAGTGCTGTTCCTCGTGCATGAAGGTGACGACGGGGAGTCTGTGAGCGACCTTACGAGTAGACGCGGTTCTCGCTCGCCACTTCCTCCTCCTCCACGGTGTCCTTGGGGCTGCGATCGAACAGAACGATGGTGATCAAAATGATCATGCCGATGGTCACGGCGCTATCCGCGAGATTGAAGATGGGCCACCGCGTGCTCCCGACCCCGAGGTCTACAAAATCTACGACCTTGCCGTAGAGCAGGCGGTCGATGAGGTTACCGATGGCGCCGCCCAGTATCAGGGCCAGAGCCAGCCGGATGGGCATTTTTTCCCCCCGTGCTCGTACGATGTACACAAAAATGATCGCGGTGGCCACGATGGCAAAGACCGTGAAGAATTTCTGTCCTCCCACCTGGATGCCAAAGGCCATGCCTGGATTCTCGATGTAGGTCAATCGCACCCAGTCCCCGATCAGCCTGTGCGGTTGACCATATTCGAAAAACAGTTTCACGGACCATTTGGAAATCTGGTCCAGCGCGACCACGACCACTGAGAGCAAAAGAATTCGCAAAAGAAACCTTGTTCGTTACTTGTTCAAACCTAGTTTTTCGGCTCGCTCCTTGCAAGGCACGCACCGCGTGGCGGTGGGCACGGCCAGCAGCCGCTCTTTGGGAATCCAGGGACAGGTCTCGCACAGCTTCTGCTCCTCATCGATGCAATCCACGCACAGACCGTAGGTACCGTTTTCGATGCGCTGTAGCGCCTCCTCGATGCGGTTGAGGTACTTCCCTTCCCGGGTGGCGAAGAAAAACGCCTTTTCCCGCTCCATGTTGTCGGTCCCGATGTCCGCCATGTGAAAGGAATACGCGGAGTTTTCTCCCGACGCATCCTTCAATGTGGCCGACATGTCCCCGCGCAACTGTTTCAACTCCTTCAGGAATTCCTCACGCTTTTCGAGGAGTAACTTCTTGAATTGCTCTAACTCCTTCTTCGTCATTTAGACCTCCGATTAAGTTGACCCTTGTCAAAAGTTGAAAATCTGGCCTCAACGGGAAATCTTTTCGATGGCGATGACCGCCTGCGACCCGTCAATCTCCCATTCCTCCCGATACCCTTCAACCGCCAAGTCTGGGTGAATGGATTCCGCCAGCGTCTCGTTGCGAATGTAAGCGGCCTGGCTCTCAACCGCCTTTTGTAAATCTTCCGACGATTTGTAATAGATATTTATACGATCAATGACCTCGAAACCAGCATTTTTGCGCATGTTTTGAACCCGATTTACGAATTCCCTTGCCAACCCTTCGGCGCGCAGCTCCGGCGTGATGCGAACATCCAGCGCCAGCGTCAGGTCGTTTTCCGACTGCACCACCAACCCTTCGGCACTCTCCGAAACGATATCGACATCCGCCAGCTCCACTTCACCTTTGGCGCCGTCCACCGCGACTTTTTTGCGCCCGCCACTTTCCAGCTCCAGGATGTCTGCCTCGCGCCACGCCCGGATCTGTGCCGCCACAGCGTTGACTGCTTTGCCGAATTTCGGCCCCAACTGCTTGAACTTCGGCACAGCCCGCTTCGTGAGCAACTGATCCGCGTCCGCCACAAACTCCATCCGCTTCACATTCAGCTCCTCCAGAATCAGACTCGCCATGCCGGAGACCTGGGTCTTGAACTTCTCGTCTTTTGCCACGACGATGATCCGCTGCAACGGCTGGCGCACCTTGATGCCGGATTCATTTCGCAACGCCCGGCCCAGGAAGACCACCTGACGTACATGCCGCATGCGCTCTTCCAACTCCGGGTCACGATAGCCGTGTTCAGCGAACGCCGGCTTGGGAAAGCGTTCCAGGTGAACGCTCTCCAGGCTCC
>CAYQOI010000311.1:0-4946 GCA_964419085.1 uncultured Cytophagia bacterium
GTTTCGCCCTCCGCAATCGCGGCCAGCATCAAGACGCGGTGCGAAATGGATTTGTCGCCCGGCACCTCCAGGGTTCCAAACAGCTTCCGGGCCGGGTGAACGACTTCATCCATGGATGGCTTCTCCGAATCACGCGACCGCAAAAGCCTGCAACCCTTTTTCCTGCAGCGCAGAAAGCGCCAGGTCCCGTGCCTCCTCGCTTTCCAGCGCGAGTTTGATGGTACCGGCCTCTCCTTCGCGAACTCGCATGATCTCGATGTCCTGAATGTTTATGTGTTGAGCCGCAAGCGCGCCGGCGATCTCCGCGATGGCGCCGGGCCGGTCTGCCGCGACCACCGTGATCTCGTAGCTCGCGCCCAGCAACCCCGGGCTCCGGCGCGGGATCGCCTCCCGTGCACGGGCCGCCTCCTCGAATTGCTCCTGCAGCGCCAGCTTATTCAGGCGGGCCTCCATCTTGGAAAGACGGAGCACAAATTCCCGCAGACACGTTGCGATGTTCTCCCGATTGCTGGCGAGAATGTCCTGCCAGATGTCGAACGGAGAGGCTGCGATTCGGGTCATATCGCGAAAGCCGCCGGCAGCGAGAGTCAGGTAATCCGGGTTGCCTCCGTTCAGCTCGGCCACATAATTCATCAGCGTTACTGCCAGAATCTGGGGCAGATGGCTCACTGCCGCGGCGATAGCATCGTGCGCTTCGGCGGTCAAAAAGACCGGTCGAGCCCCAATCGCTTCCAGCAAACGAACAAACGCTTGCAGCCGTTCTTCGGCCACCGTCTCGTGGCCCGTGAGGACGTAGGCGGCGTTCTCGAAAAGGAAAGGGTCGGCATGCTGCAGGCCGCGCCTTTCCGACCCGGTCATCGGATGCCCCCCCAAAAAATAAACGCCCTCGGGAAGGCGTTTCTCAGCTTCAGCCACGATTCTTGCTTTTGTGCTGCCCACATCGGTCACCAGGGTGCCGGGCTGCACGGCTGCCGCGATCACCGACAGGCTTTGCAGGATTTGAGAAATGGGCATAGCCAAAACAATCAGGTCTGCGTCTTTGGCCGCACGGGCGAGCTCCTCCGGGCAGAATCCCTCAGCGATGAGACCGCGGCGACGAGCCGCCGTGATGACCGGCTCCCGGTCCACGCCCACCACCGTCACCGGGATGCGTCTGTGCCGCACGGCCGCGGCGAACGAGCCGCCTATCAGACCGAGGCCAGAGATAACAATCTTTTCAAAACCCAAGACTTAGCGCCGCTTTGGTTGCGTCCTTTACCCTCCATTATATCCATCTGGATGCACTTTTTCAAGCAAAATCACCAGCGCTTCCCCACCGCGCCGGCGATGATGTCCAGTTCACGCATGAGCGTCTCAAACTGCTCCGGGTAGAGGGATTGCGCGCCGTCTGAGAGTGCGGTCTCGGGAGCCTGGTGTACCTCCACCAGCAACCCATCGGTGCCCGCCGCGATCGCGGCTCTGGCCATGGGCGGCACCTTGTCCCGCCGGCCCGTGGCGTGGCTGGGGTCAGCGATGACGGGCAGGTGACTCAGCTTTTTCACAATGGGGATAGCGGAAATGTCCAGGGTGTTGCGGGTGTAGTGCTCGAAGGTGCGGATGCCGCGTTCGCACAAGATGACGTTAAAGTTGCCTCCGGCCATGATGTACTCCGCCGCCATGAGCCACTCCTCGATGGTGGCGGACATGCCGCGCTTGAGCAGAACCGGCTTTCTGATCTTGCCCAGTTCCCGCAGCAGCGGAAAATTCTGCATGTTGCGCGCGCCCACTTGCAGGATGTCCACGTACTCCACGAACATCGGGATGTGAGCTTTTTCCATCACTTCCGAGACACAGAGCATGCCCGCATCGTTGGCGGCCTCGCGCAAATAGCGCAGTCCCTCCTCGCCGAGCCCCTGGAAACTGTAGGGCGACGTCCTGGGTTTGAACGCGCCGCCGCGCAGAACGGTTGCTCCCGCCCGCTTCACCAGCCTGGCGATTGCATGGACCTGTTCGCGGCTTTCCACCGAGCACGGCCCCGCCATCATGACCAGCCGGTCTCCCCCGATGGTGACGTCTTTGATCTTGATCACGGTATCGTGCGGCTGAAAGGTGCGGCTGGCCAGCTTATAAGGCTCCGTTATGCGGATAACCTTGTAAACGCCAGGCATGACCTCCAGCGTCCTGGCGTCGATGCTGCGCTTGTCGCCCACCGCGCCCAGAACAGTCTGGTTGACTCCCGTGGAGCGGTGCACATCAAAACTCATCTCAGTGAGCTTCGAAATCACCTTCTGTGTCTGCTCTTCCGAGGCATTTTCTTCCATTACGACCACCATTTGATTATTCCTCCGTTTTCCTGACTTTCTCCTTTTCAAGCTTGCGCGATTCATCGATGATGCGCTCAAAGATCCGGCGGACCCCCTCCCCGCTGAGCGGACCGGCATTCTTTTCCACCAACCGGTTGATGATCCAGGCTTCGCGCTCCGGACAGTAAACCGAAAGGTCGGCCTTGCGCTTCAATTCGCCGATGGCCAACGAAAAGCGCGCCCGTTCATTCAACAGGCGGAGCAGCTCCAGGTCCACCGCATCGATTTTTCGGCGCCAATCCTCAATGTCCATGTTCTACTCCTTTCAAAGCCCCCTTCAATTCGCTCACAAGTTTTTGAACCTGTTTCAATCGTTCCGTCTGTCGTTCCTCTCGCTGCAAGATCCGGATCAAGGCGCTTCCCACGATCACGCCGTCACAGTGCCGCGCCAGCTCCCTGGCGTCTCCGGGTGTGGCGATGCCAAAACCCACCAGATACGGCCGGTCTACCAACTGTCGCATCTGCTGCAAAAAGCCGATGACCGGAGCCGCGACCCCTTCCCGCACGCCGGTCACACCGGTCACCGAGGTGCAGTAGATGAAATCGCTGGTGAGGTCAGCCACCTGCCGAATCCTGACCTTCGGGGTGTTCGGAGAGACCAAAAAGTTGACGCCCAGGTTCTGGTCCGAGAAAGCCTCTCGAAAGCGCTGGAACTCCTCCGGAATGAGGTCGGGAATGATGAATCCATCGACGCCGGCCTCTCGCGCTTCACACAACAACTCTGGCAACCCATGACTGAGGAACGGATTGAAATACCCCATCAGAAGAAGGGGAATTTCACTTTGGACGCGAGCCCGCGCGATCTGCTCCAGCGCCTTTGACAAAGTCATCCCGTTTTGTAAAGCCCGCTCGGATGCGAGCTGAATCGTGCGGCCGTCTGCGATGGGGTCGGAAAACGGCACGCCCACCTCCACAAAATCCGCGCCGGCTTCTTCCACCACCGCAATGAGGTCGGGAAGGCTGTCCGCGGAGGGAAAACCCGCGGTGAGAAACACCGACAGGAGTTTTTCATCTTGCATGCGACTTTGCTTCAAACGCGTCCGCAGCCGATTCATGATTGCGTCCCCCCTTCCTTACCGTTCTCTCCCGCCAGGATTTCTCGCACGGTGTTCACGTCCTTGTCCCCCCTACCGGACAGGCAGACCACGATGCACGCGTCGGGCTTGGCTTGCTGCGCGATCTTGGCGGCCTGGGCCACCGCGTGCGCACTCTCCAGCGCCGGAATGATCCCCTCGGTTCTGGCCAACAGACGAAAGGCCGCGATCGCCTCCTCGTCCGTCACCGAAACGTAGTGCGCCCGGCCGGAATCTTTCAGAAAACTGTGTTCCGGTCCCACCGCGGGGTAATCCAGCCCCGCCGAAACCGAGTGTGCTTCCACCACTTGTCCGTCGGCATTTTGCAACACGTAGGTCCGCGCGCCGTGCAGCACGCCGTCCCTACCGGCGCACAGAGAGGCCGCGTGGCGACCGCTTGCCAGTCCGAGCCCTCCGGCCTCCACCCCCACCAGTTTCACCGTGCCGTCGGCCAGGAACGGGTGAAACATGCCGATGGCGTTGCTCCCCCCGCCCACACACGCCACGACCCAGTCGGGCAACCTGCCTTCCTGCTCCAAAATCTGGCTGCGGGTCTCCCGGCCGATGACGGACTGAAAATCGCGCACGATCACCGGATAGGGATGCGGTCCCACCACGGACCCGATGAGATAAAACGTGTCGCCCACGTTGGTGACCCAATCGCGAATGGCTTCGTTGATCGCGTCTTTCAACGTGCGGCTGCCCGATTTCACCGGCACGACTTCCGCACCCAGCAGGTTCATTCTGAACACATTCAGCGCCTGACGCCGGGTGTCGACCTCCCCCATGTAGATGACACACTTCAGGCCGAACTTTGCGGCCACCGTGGCCACGGCCACCCCGTGCTGACCCGCGCCGGTTTCCGCGATGATCCGCTTTTTTCCCATTCGCCTTGCCAGCAGAATCTGCCCCAGCGCATTGTTGATCTTGTGCGCGCCGGTGTGGTTCAAGTCCTCCCGTTTTAGATAGATTCTTGCACCGCCCAGCTCCTCGCTCAGGCGTCCTGCGAGGGTCAAGGGAGTCGGACGGCCCGAATACGATTTGAGGGTCGCGGCCAATTCCCGTTGAAACGCGCTGTCTGCTTTCGCGTCTGAATAGGCCGCCTCCAACTCCGCAATCGCGGGCACGAGCACCTCCGGCACGAATTTCCCGCCGTAATCGCCGTAGTACCCATCCGGCGTGGGCAGGCCGGAAAACGGAGTCTGTTCCTCGCACCCTTGCGTTTTGCTGTCTTTCATCGCTCTCTTCTCTCTTGATGGATGCAGGCTATCGCCTCGAAAAATGCCTTCAGTTTTGCCGGGTCCTTTTTCCCAGGCGTCGCTTCCACACCGCTACAGGTGTCCACTGCGTACGGCTCCACCCGTTCCACCGCAGCACGAACGTTTTCCGGCCGGAGACCTCCGGAAAGGACCACGCGGCCAAACGCCTTTGCCCGCAACGCAATGTCCCAGTTAAACGTCTCGCCCGTGCCGCCAAAGCCGTTCCTGCTCAGCTTGTCGAACAGAAAGCCTGCTACGCGGTAGGGTTGCAG
>CAYQOI010000312.1:0-4636 GCA_964419085.1 uncultured Cytophagia bacterium
GGGCTGGTCATCGCGCTCACCGGCGGCATGGTGATGCTGCTGGGGATTTGAGCCGCGAGCAAAAACGTTCGGCGGGTCTGCTCCTTTGGTGTGACATGCTTGTCTCACTTTTGTGGGCGCATGTCACACCCGGTGTAATGAATTGTCCCTAAAAAGCTTAGACTCAGTTTTCCACGAATGAATGGGGCAGGGATGCCTCATTTATCCCATCCGCTTGACTCTTCCTTCTTGCTTTCTCTTTCCTGAATTCTGTCGGGAGTAGTCTTTGAATATTTGTAACTTACCGGAGTCGACCCCCCGTACTTTTTTGCCTGCTGGTATGAAAATTGTGGGGAGGATTACCTAATCCTGATAATTCACAGTTGGGCGTTTGCGGTCGATTACTGCTGGATCGTCTGTCACTTAGGATAGTCTTGTTTACTGGTTAAATCCTTGTTTGTTGAAAAGATTTGTCCGGAATGACAGACAGTTTGTGAATTAATCAGGCTAATTCCATTTATTCCAACCCGCAACGTTTTTTTCTGCGCCGAAGCGGTTAAGCATTCTCACCCTAAAAGATAAGGAGGCGCCATGGCAGAAGGTCTTCCTTCAATCTGGCAGGCGATGCAAGCAAAGGGTTACACTCGGCGAGAGTTTTTGCGCTTTTGCAGCGTCGCCGCGGCGGTCGCGGGTGTGCAGGCTTCCGGCCTGGCATCGGTTGTGCGGGCGTTCGAAAAGAAACCCCGGCCGCCGGTGGTATGGCTGCATTTTCAGGAATGTACCTGCTGCAGCGAGTCGTTCATCCGTTCCTCACACCCCATCGTCTCTGACATTGTGTTCGACTACCTTTCGCTGGATTACACCGAAACGCTGCAGGCCGCCGCGGGGACACAAGCGGAAAAATGCATGCACGACACCCTCAAGAATTACGCGGGCAAATACATTTTGCTTGTGGAAGGCTCGGTGCCGCTGCGGGATGATGGGGTTTACTGTACCATCGCCGGTCGCACCGCGTTGGACATTCTGCACGAAACGGCACGCGACGCGGCCGCGGTGATCGCGTGGGGCAGTTGTGCCTCGAACGGGTGCATTCAGGCGGCCAGACCCAACCCCACGCACGCGACGCCGGTGCACAAGATCATCAGCAGGCCGGTTATCAACGTTCCGGGATGTCCCCCCATCGGCGATGTGATGACTGCGGTGGTGACGCACGTGCTGGTGTTCGGAAAGATTCCTGAACTGGACAGCCAGGGCCGGCCGAAGGAGTTTTACGGCCGCCGCGTCCACGATACCTGCTACCGCCGACCTTACTACGACGCCGGGTTGTTTGTGGAATCGTGGGACGATGAGAAGGCGCGCAAAGGCTACTGCTTGTACAAGATGGGTTGCCGTGGCCCGGTGACCTACAACGCGTGCTCGGTGACGAGGTGGAATGAGGCCACCAGCTATCCTATTCAGTCAGGCCATGGTTGCATCGGGTGCAGTGAAAACGGATTCTGGGATAATGGGCCGTTCTATCGCCATCTGGCTTCCTTCCCGGGGTTCGGTATCGAGAGCACCGCGGACACGATCGGGACCGTAGTTGGCGTGGCAACCGCCGCAGGGGTCACCGCGCATGCCATCACCACCAACTTCCGCAAGAAGAAACTGATCAGCGAGCACATTGAAGAATCCATTACCGACCAGGAGCCCAAGAACAAAGGAGGTGAGGAATAATGGCACGCGTGGTCGTCGATCCGATTACCCGCATTGAAGGGCATCTGCGCATCGAGGCGGTGGTGGAGAACGGGCGCATCACCGAAGCCTACAGTTCAGGGACCATGGTGCGCGGGTTCGAGAAGATTCTCAAGGGGCGCGACCCGCGGGATGCGTGGGCCTTTACCGAGCGGGCCTGCGGCGTTTGCACCACGGTGCACGCGCTGGCCAGCGTGCGCACGGTGGAAGACGCGCTGCGATTCTCCGTGCCGAAGAATGCCGAACTGATCCGGAATCTGATGTTTGGCACCCAGTTCTGCCAGGACCACGTGGTCCACTTCTACCATCTCCATGCACTGGACTGGGTGGATGTGGTGAGCGCTCTGTCTGCAGACCCGAAGGAGACCTCGCGCATCGCCAAATCGATCTCCAAATGGCCCAAAACCTCGCCTGCCTACTTTGCGGGCATTCAGCAGCGGGTGAAGACATTCGTGGAGAGCGGCCAACTGGGCATTTTTGCCAACGGCTATTGGGGGCACCCTGCATACAAACTGCCGCCGGAGGTCAACTTGCTTGCTGTGGCCCACTACCTCGAGGCGCTGGAATGGCAGAAGGAAATCGTCAAGATTCACACCATCTTTGGTGGGAAGAATCCCCACCCGAACTATTTGGTGGGCGGGGTGCCGTGTTCCATCAATCTCGATGAGGTGAGCGCGATCAACAGCGAGCGCCTGAATCATGTGGGAAAGCTCATCGACGATGCCATCGAGTTCGTCGAGCAAGTTTACATTCCGGACCTCATGGCCATCGCCGGCTTTTACAAGGAGTGGGGAGCGATCGGTAGCGGGCTCAAAAACTATCTCGCTTACGGCGACCTGCCGACGCGCGGATACAATCAGCCGGAGGGCTTCAAATTTCCCCGGGGCGCGATTCTCGACCGCAACCTGAACGAGGTCCATGAGGTCAACGGCAAGGACAAGGAGGAGATCAAGGAGTATATCGCCCACTCATGGTACAAATATACCGCGGGCGATGAGGTCGGGTTGCACCCGTGGGACGGGGAAACGGAGTTCAATTACACCGGGCCCAAGCCGCCGTACCGGTATCTGAATGTCCAGGGCAAGTACTCGTGGCTCAAAACGCCACGCTGGAAAGAGCACCCGATGGAGGTCGGGCCGCTGGCACGGCTTCTGGTCGCCTACGCCAAAGGCCAAACCGAGGTCAAGGAGGTAGTAACCGAAGCTTTGCAGCGGCTCAATGTGCCGGTCACCGCCCTTTTCTCCACGCTTGGGCGCACCGCGGCACGGGGGCTGGAAACGCGGCTGGTGGTCCACTGGATGAAGGCGTTTTACGATGAGCTCGTCGCGAACATAAAAAACGGCGACACGCGCACCTTCAACGACGAGAAGTGGGATCCGTCAACCTGGCCCGTGGAAGCCGAAGGCGTTGGGCTCAGCGAAGCCCCCCGCGGCGCGTTGGCGCATTGGATACGCATCAAGGACAGGAAGATCGACAACTACCAGTTGGTGGTGCCCAGCACCTGGAACGCATCGCCAAAAGACCCGAAGGGCAATCGCTCTGCCTACGAGGCCTCGCTCATCGGCACGCCGATCGCGAACAGAGAACAGCCGGTGGAGATTTTGCGCACGATACACTCCTTCGACCCCTGCATCGCGTGTGCCGTCCACCTTTACGACCCCGAAGGCAAGCACATTCATCAGCTAACCGTAAACTAAGGAGACCGCGCCATGGCCAGCACACAAGCGGTTCCGTATCGCCGCGTCTATGTCTGGGAGCTGCCGGTGCGCTTTTACCACTGGCTCAATGCGCTATGCGTGACGGTGCTCATCGTCACCGGGTATCTCATCGGCAAGCCGGTGGCGATCTCTTATTCCACTGAAGCCTACCAGCAGTACTGGTTTGGGACCATCCGGTTCATTCATTTCGTGACCGCGTTTGTCTTCTTTTTCAATTTCCTGTTCCGTATCTACTGGGGCTTTGTAGGCAACACGTATGCGCGTTGGCACAATTTCATTCCGTTCAGAAAATCGCAGTTTCGCGAGATTAAGGAGGTGCTGAAGGTGGACATTCTCCAGGCGAAGCTGCGGGGCTTTATCTCCATCGGCCACAACATGCTGGCCGGGGTGACCTATTTCTTGTCATTCCTCGTGTTTCTGTTTCAAGCGTTTACCGGCTTTGCGCTCTACTCCTCGATGAGTCATTCGTTCCTGCCACGCCTGTTCGCATGGGTCGTGCCGCTGATGGGAGGCGATTTCGCGGTGCGACAGTGGCATCACATGTTTATGTGGTTTTTCGTCGTTTTTGTCATCATCCACGTTTACCTGGTTTTCTATCACGACTATGTGGAGGGAAGAGGCACCACATCCTCGATGGTCGGGGGATGGAAATTCGAGCGGGAAGATGCCTTTCGATGAGGGCCCGGTACAAACGCTCGTTCTGGGAATCGGCAATATCCTGATGGGGGATGAAGGCGTTGGCGTCCACGTCGTCCGTTTTCTGGAGGGTAGGACTCTGCCGGATGGCGTGGTGTGCCTGGACGGGGGAACTGGAGGTTTTCATCTTTTGGAAGCACTGCAGCGCGCCAGCCGAGTCATTCTCATCGATGCCACTCTCGATGGCGCACCGCCAGGCACGGTGCGCCGCCTCCAGCCCCGTTTTTCCACCGATTACCCCCGGACCCTCACTGCTCACGATATCGGCCTCAAGGACCTGCTCGACAGTCTCTATTTGCTCGGGAGCCCGCCTGAGGTAGTGCTGTTTGCAGTCTCTATTCCTCCACACCAGAATGTCGGGTTGACCCTCTGTCCTGAGGTGGCCAGGATTGTGCCCGCGGTGGCGGAAATGGTTCTCTCCGAATTGACCTCCCAATCGACAGCGAGAAGGCGCTCCTCTTACGGCCCTCGATTCTATTGAACCTTCCTCAGCATGAAACCTCTACCGC
>CAYQOI010000312.1:4646-4928 GCA_964419085.1 uncultured Cytophagia bacterium
GGTTTCATGCTGAGGAAGGTTCAATAGAATCGAGGGCCGGCATGAAACCTCTACCGCAGCGCGACCGTAGAAATATACACGTATCCTTTCGGCTGAGGATTCTCCCATGTCTCTTGCCAGACGTCCCGTGTGCGACAAACCGACACACGGCACGGGAGCAGTACCGGCCAGACACGGAATCTATCTTGCCTTTCTCGCGGTCCTGCTCATCTTGTTCGCTTTCGCTGCCTGCAGCGTCGATCCCCTTTCGCCGCAAGGTCTCGAGGGAACCTGGTTGCTGCT
>CAYQOI010000313.1:0-4927 GCA_964419085.1 uncultured Cytophagia bacterium
GCCTGCCACCGCAGAGGCGGCCACAACCGCAGGCGATGCCAGGTACGCCTCAGCCTCCCGCGACCCCATCCGTCCCTTGAAATTGCGGTTGGTGGCCGAGATTCCCACCTCCCCATCCTCCAACGTACCGGCGCCCAGGCCGATGCACGGGCCGCAGCCGGGTGGCAACTCGATTGCGCCGGCCTGCATCAGGGTGTCCCAGTCGCTCCGCCTTTGGCTCTCCGCCTGCACCTCGCTCGATGCCGCGGCCACGTAGAATTTCACGTGGTCTGCAATTTTCTTGCCCTTCACCACCGCGGCTGCCTCGGCCAGATCTTCGGTCCGGCTGTTCACGCAAGAAACCAGGTAGGCCTTGTTGATTCGGACGCGGCGTTTGCGCATCTCCGCGATGGAATGCATCTCCTTTACCGTGTTTGGCCCGGACACATGCGGCTGCACCGTGTCCAGGTCCAAACGCAACTCTTTGGCATAAAACGCCCCGGCGTCAGGCTGTAGATTTTCCCGCTCCGCCTCCAGCGCCGCGATGCGGCCCTCGTTTATGCGCGGATGCTCTCCCCGCCCGTCCGCGTCGGACGGCACACCCGCAGGTCCGCGGCGGCGAATAAAAGACGCTCTGGACCGCAGCCAATCGAGGGTAACCCGATCGACCGGGAAGACTCCGGCCAGAGCGCCCCATTCGGTGGTCATGTTGGCAATGGTGAGGCGCTCGTCGATGCTGAGGTGCTGTACGCCATCGCCGCAGAATTCCAGGACATGGTTGAGAACTTCATCGTGATTAAAGAAGCCGCACAACGTGATGATCACGTCTTTGCCGGTTACCCCGCGCCGGAGTTGTCCCGTCAATTCTACCCGCGCAACCGGCGGCACTTGCCACCACGTCTGGCCGGTAGCCCAGATCGCCGCGGCATCGGTGCGAACGATGGGGGTGCCCAGGCAACCCACCCCCCCGTACATGTTGGAATGGCTGTCCGAGGCCACCACCAGCGTCCCGGGCCAGGCGTAGCCTTCCTCCACCATAATCTGATGTCCGATCCCGCGACCCGCGGGATAAAAGTCGATGCCGTGCTCGCGCGCGAAAGCCTCGATGCGGGCATACTTTTGTACGTTTTTCTCGCTCTTGTTTTGAATGTCGTGGTCGAGGGTGAACACCACCTGCCGCGGGTTCGCGATGCGTTTTGCCCCGATACGCAAGAATTTCGGGATCACCGCGCCGGAGTTGTCGTGAGTCATCACGTAGGCCGGACGAATGGAGATGTAGTCGCCAGCTCGAACTTCGTGTCCGCGCGGAAGGTCTACCGCGAAACGCTGCGCGATTTTTTCGATCAAGGTTTGCGGCATACTGGCTCTCCGTTCATCGTTGCAAAACCATTTTAACAAAAAATCCCCACATCCGCAAGCGGAAACTCCCGCACTTCAGCGCGTTCCCGAAACGTCGGTATCCCAGTGCTGTGGTATGCGCAGCACGCCCCCCTCTCCCACCTTCTCGCCCACATACTCACCGTAGCAAGCGTGCTGCTCAAAAAAGATGCGTTTGCGGCTCTCCAAAAACGACTTGATGGCCCGGAAGACGCCTGCCACATCCGGCACCTCGAGGCCATTGCGCAGATCGATGAGCCATTTGCCCTTGAGTCCCTCCACGGTCCGCCGGATTTTCCGGTTCACGCGCATCTTGGGCATGAGATAAAGGTCCACCACGCTGAAAAAGAAGTATTTCCTCCGCACATTGTCGCGCACCACCAGACCCGCGTTGGGAGCAAACGCCAGGACCTTGCGCGCGGCCAGGTCATCCAGGATAAAGAGGTGCTCTTCCTCCATCTCCACCGCCGGCCAGTTGCGCAGCGAATAATGCTGCCGCTTTTCCTTGACATCGAAGGCGAAGTGCCGCCTGGCGTCGGGATCGCCAAAACCGAAGTCCAGCTTCTTGAACGAACGCGTGTTGTCGTCGTACGGGATCTCATGCTGCCGAAAATATCGCCGGATTTCATTCTCCAGAGATTCCACCTCTCCTCCTCTGTCTTTGGTGCGGACTCAGCCGTTCCGCCGCGGATGCTCAGATTCTGGTCACACCGGTAGCAGCTCAGTTCTTTTCTTCCAGTTCGACTTTCTGCACCAATTGAACCGGCTCACCCCGCTTGCGCAGACGCATGTTGATCATCTCCACCATCAAGGAAAAGAAGACCGCGAAATAGATGTACCCTTTGGGCACGTGCAGATGTAACCCGTCCAGAACCAGCATGAAGCCGATCAGGATCAGGAAAGAGAGAGCCAGGACTTCCAGCGTCGGGTGGCTGCGAATGAATCGCCCGATCTTGCCCGCGGAGGCCATCATGATCGCCATCGCGATGACCACCGCCACGATCATGATCACAAGATGCTCTGTCAGCCCCACGGCCGTCAGGATGGAATCGATGGAAAAAATCAGATCCATGATGACGATCTGTATGGTCACGCTCAGGACGCTCACGCCGGCTCGGATTGCGGCCGATTCTCGAATCCCCTCCATTTTGTGATGGATTTCGGTGGTGCTTTTTGCCAAAAGGAACAGCCCGCCCATCGCCAGGATGACATCCCGTATGCTGGCCTCAAAGCCAAACACGGTGAAAAGCGGCCGGGAAAAATGGATGAGCCAGGTGATGCCCACCAGAAGGAAGATGCGCAGCAGCAACGCCAGAGAGAGACCTGTCGTTCGGGCGGCACCTTGTTTGCGTTCCGGTAGTTTGTTGCAGACGATGGAGATGAAAATGATGTTGTCCACCCCGAGGACAATCTCCAGGAACGTCAGGGTGAGCAAGGCAACCCAGGCCTCGCCGGTGAGAAAGATCGCCATCGCAGGTCATCCCCTCCGGAACGAGTACGCGCTAAGCTTCGAAGACGAAATTGAACACCGACGAATCGATTTCCACCAGATGCCGAAGCTTTTCATTCACCGCGATATTCACCCGGTCGCCGTACTCCGAGATTTGATTGAGCAAGCGCTGCAGATGTTTCAGATGGGTTTCCTGCAGATCCTCGATGCGCAGCGTGATGGACGCTGCGGTGTTTTCCAGCACCTTTTCCAAATGTTTTGCCGCCTGCGAGAAAAAGCGTTTGTCCAGGCCGCCTTTGAACGAAATCTGCAGGTGCGCGGCCTTGTCCTTGATCCGCTCCAGAGAGAGCTCGATGGCGCCGAGGTTCAAATAGCGCTGAAACAGCCGCTCGATTTCCACAAAATAGTTGTGCGTCAACTGGTTGACCTTTTCAAATTCCATCACAAAATGGCGATCGACATAGTCGCGCATGGACAGCCCGATGATCCAATCCTTGATGGCCACCGGAATGAGGGAAGGCCGCATAAACGGCAGGGAACCCACAAAACGCGCGATCCGCCCTACACCGCCGGGAAGGAGGCCCCTGGTGAGAAACCGGCGACTGATCTGCAGCAACTTGTTGAGCGGGTACTCCTGGGCATAGATGGGCTTGCGCAGCGCACGAATCTTGTTCTTGACCCGCGCCGCGATATTGCGATCGTTCAGCAGGCGGAAGTGCAGCGCGCGGTACCCGTCGACCATCTCCTGGTAGGACATCTGCTTCGGCACCACGTTGGTGCTGAGCTTGGTGTTATCCGAATTGTTCGCATTTTCCAGCAGCCTGCCTTCTTTCTGGAGCCGTTCATACAAAGGCGTTTTGGGCGCCGCGGTCAGAAGTCCGATCATCGCGGCCTGGATACCCGACTGCATGATAAACTGAAACTGCTTCTCAAACGTTTTCGCCGAATCGTTGTCGAAACCGATGATGAAGCCGGCCATGATCTCGATGCCGTAAGAGTAGATTTTCCGAATCGACTCCTGCATATCCTCCCGGGTATTCTGGTACTTCATCGTCTCTTTCAGGCTGGCCTCATCCGGAGACTCGATGCCGATGAAGACCCACTTGAAGTTTGCCTGTCGAAACAGCGACAGCAGCTCTTCGTCCTGGGCCATGTTGAGGGAAGCCTCGGTGCCGAAAGACATCTTGTAGTGGTGCCGCTCCTGGTAGTCGCGCAAAAAGCGCAACAGGTCCTTGGCCAGCGGTTTGTTCCCGATGAGGTTGTCGTCGACGAAAAACGCGCCGCGTGCGCCGAGTGAGCGGAGCAGATCCAGCTCGCGACCCACCTGCTCCAGAGATTTGGTGCGAGGCTTGCGCCCAAACATCACGATGATGTCGCAGAACTCGCAGCGGAACGGGCAGCCGCGCGAAAACTGCAGGCTCACGGTCTGGTACTTGCTCAAATCCAGCAGGTCGAAACGAGGCACTGGAGAATCGGTGAGCGCGACCGAGCCGGTCTCCTGATACAGCTTCCCGGGCTGACCCTTCTCGAAATCCCGGCAGAACTCCGGCCAGATGTACTCCGCCTCGCCCGCGACCACGCTGTCCGCCAGCGCCACGTACAGCTCGGGGCACAGCGACGCGTAGCTGCCGCCTGCGACCACGTAGTAGCCAGAACTCCGGTAAAAACTCAAGAGCTCCCTCTGCCGCGAAAACTGAACCCCCATGCCACAGATTCCGATGAGATCGGCCTCGGGCCGCAACGGAATGGGCTGGATGTTCTCATCGATGATTTCCACCTCCCAGTCCGGGGGACAGAGGGCCGCCAGCGTCGCCAGGCCCAATGGCGGATTGGTGGTGCGGACCTCCGGCAACAGTGTGTCGGTCACCCATTTGAAGCTCCAAAAACTCTCTGGAAACTTGGGATTTATGAGCAGTAACTTCATCGGTTCTCTCCAGGTTAAAACAAACGTTCGGTTCTATCTTCGGCAGCGGTAGCGTTTTCGCACAGGCGAAAGCACCTCAACGCAACAAGACCATTTTTCGCACCAGACGCACCGCGGGCGTCCTTTGCGCAACAGGCGTGGCTTCCAGGCGATAGAAGTAGACGCCGCTGGGACCGGTCGCGTGCCACACCACGCTG
>CAYQOI010000314.1:0-4325 GCA_964419085.1 uncultured Cytophagia bacterium
AACTCTCCAGAAAGCGCACCATCAGGTGCGCCTTTTTCAACCGTCTCGGTGACGAACTCCGGGTCGCTTCGGCTTGACGCGCGGCGGTCGTTGAGCGGAGTCGAAACGACCGCCAGGTACTCCTTTGTAGAAGAACTCACTCCAAAATGCCGAGAACCCTGCAAGGCTGAGATCTCCTGTCGCGCATAAACTCTTCGTCTCCCTGCCGGTAAATCGACTCTTGACATCAATGTGGTGTCGTGGCGTGAGACAGCTTTTCCCGGACGTCACGCTTTTGCGCGACATTTTCGTGGCCAGACGGTTCCTTGCCTAACCGTAACAACTTATTTTAACAAGGCTTGTGTAGAATTGTAAAATTCTTGTAACCGTGGCACGCACCTTGCCTTAAAGGGTGCCGAACGCCAACAAACTTGAGGAGACAACATGGTTCAAAACAACGCCGCGTACCGCATCCTGCCTCCTTTGCTCTTGGCGGTCGTCCTGTTTTCGTCATGTTCTCACGGACTGACGACAGCGGGGATTTCGCAGCAGCAGGAACCACAGTACCGCATTCGACCCGGCGATATTCTCGAAGTCAGGTTCGAGTACTATCCGGACTTCAACCAGACGCTCATCGTGCAACCGGATGGTCAGGTGTCCCTCTACGCCGTCGGTGACCTGGACATCGCGGATCTCTCCGTGGTGGAGGTGCGGAAGACCCTGACCGAGAAGTACAGCGAGATCTTGGCCATGCCCAAGATTGAGGTCAAAGTGCTGGAGTCGCAGCGCTTCACCGTTTACGTGGGAGGGGAAATCAAACATCCAGGCGTCGTGAAGTTTAAAAGCAGCCTCACAGTCGCACAGAGCATTGTCCTGGCCGGAGGACTCCGCGACCTGGCTGCGGAGTACAGAGTCCTGATTTTTCGCAACCGGGGCCCGAAGGGAGTGAAAACGTATGAGCTTAAACTGAAGCCGCAGATCAGTGGGTCCAATTTGTACCGCAAGTTTCGGCTGGCGCCGTACGATGTGCTCTTTGTTCTGCGCGCTTCTGACGAAAAGAGAAGAATGGAAAGACACATCTGATGCGGGTGCCTTCCCTCGACCTCTTTTCACAATCTGTCGCTTCAACCGCAGAGTCGTTGCCCAGTCTCCACCTGTTTGCCGAGGCTCCCGGCCAGCACGGACCGTTTGCCGATCTAGAGTTTCTCCAAAGCCGGGGAGTCATCGCTTCGCAGGCCTCTGAACGTTCCTGCAAGACTCGGAAGCGGCGCGAACGGCCTGACGACACCCACCGGAGGGAGGAATTTACCTTCGGACTCGAAGCGCTGGCGGCCATGCTGCAGGCCTGCGCAGAGAGGCCTGGCGCAAACGTCCTGTTGCTTTCCCATGTGGTTCAGAGGGGACAGGAGAAAAGCGTCGTAGAGGACATGTTGTCGGCCGTGGCCTCCGAGCACGGTTACCGTGCCGTACTGGTGGATCTCGGTGTCGCGCGGAATAGCCACGGTCAGGATGCGGAAGGTGAAGGCCTGTTGAATTGTTTGAGCGACTTCGCCCTCTATGACCGACTGTTTTCCTGCAAACGGGAAGATGGCCTCTACCGCGTGGCGCGCGGTACCTCGACCTCCCATCCTCTGTCGCTTCTGCTGTCGCCGCGTTTCAGGCGTCTCCACTCCCTTCTTGCCAGCGAGTTTGACCTGGTGGTTTATCGTTCATGCTATGCGACAGAGGCTTTGGAAACGTTTGCGGTTGCCAAGATGATACGGCCTTCGTTAGTCCTCATCGGGCCTCGGGAACGCGCCGCCGCGGCAAAAGAAATGCGGGCGGAGTTGGCCGTTCTGGAGACGCCTTTACTTAGCATCCTTCTCTGACCTCCACGCTTCTTGCAATGCCACCAACCGGGCTCAAAACCTCCGCCCGGTCGCTTTATTCCCTTGACTTCATATCACAAATTTGATATATTGTTGTCGTTTTGGCCGTTGCTTATTGCCTATAATATTATGAAAAATAATTAGTTGCGACAGGGAAACTTTTGAGGAATATCGTTCGTTAGCATTTTGTTGTATTAGCCAAATTTCGTTAAATTGAACTTGAACTGATCGAGAATAAGGGCAAAAATTGGGGAAAAACAACCTTCGATGAATCCATTTGAAATTGCGCTGTTGGTTTGCTATGGCCTTGTGTTGATCATGCTGGTGTTATTCGGGCTTCACAAGTATTTCTTGCTCTTCTTATACTGGAAATACAAGCGTCATCCCCAACAACCCGTCGGTGCTCTGGAACATCTCCCGATGGTGACGGTTCAGCTTCCCATCTTCAATGAGAAGTACGTTGTTTCTCGCCTCATTCAGGCCGTCTGTGCCTTAAATTACCCGAAGCATCTGTTGGAAATTCAGGTGCTCGACGATTCGGTAGACGAAACGCGGAAAGTGGCCAGGAAGCTGGTGGACTCGTACCGGGCTCAGGGGTTCCAGATTCGGTACATCCACCGCGACGACCGCCGCGGCTTCAAAGCCGGCGCGTTGGATTTCGGCCTGCGGCAGGCCAGAGGCGAATTCCTGGCTATTTTCGATGCCGACTTCGTGCCCACGCCCGATTTTTTGAAAAAATCCTTGCCTTATTTCAGCGACCCCAAAGTAGGGATGGTGCAAGCTCGCTGGGGGCACATCAACCGCAACTACTCGCTGCTCACCCGTATCCAATCGATGTTTTTGGATGGACACTTCATCATCGAACACACGGCACGCAACCGGTCCGGACGCTTCTTCAATTTCAACGGCACGGCCGGGATCTGGCGAAAGGCGGCCATCATCGACGCTGGCGGGTGGCAGCACGATACGCTCACCGAAGATCTCGATTTGAGCTACCGTGCTCAACTGCAGGGTTGGCGATTCGTCTATCTGCCCGACTTGGTAGCGCCCGCGGAACTGCCGGTGGAGATGAACGCGTACAAATCCCAGCAGCACCGTTGGGCAAAAGGCTCGGTTCAAACAGCCAAGAAACTGTTGCCCACCATTCTGAAAAGCAAGCTTCCCTTTGCCGTCAAGGTGGAAGCGGCGATGCATCTGTTTAGCAATTTCACCTACCTTTTCATGACCATCCCCTCGATTCTGATGCCCATCATTTTGCAGGTGCAGTTGACCCGGGGTTGGGACTGGATGGTCTACGTTTATTTATTTGTGTTCTTTGCTGCATCCCTGTCGGTGATCGTGTACTATTTGGTGTCACAGCGAGAGACGAGCAGTTCGTGGAAAGAGCAGATCCCTTACTTGCCTTTGCTGATGTCTCTGGGTATCGGGCTCTCCATTAACAACGCGAAGGCTGTTCTCGAGGCGCTCTTTAACCATCGTACCGAATTCACGCGCACTCCAAAATACCGCATCGAAACGCAGCATGACCATTGGAAGAACAAGAGCTACCGTTCTGCGATTAATTGGCAGCCTTTACTGGAGCTGTTTCTGGGGTCTTATTTTACTCTGGCGCTCATCAGCCTGCTGAGCAAGGGGTTGTTCGTGTCCATTCCTTTCTTTCTGCTGTTCCAATTTGGCTTTGTTTACATCGGCGCGATGTCGCTCTTTCAAGGCAGCCGATTTCGCGTACAGGAGCTGTTCAGTGCGATGTTTCGGCGAAGAGATGTGTTGGCGGCGAGGAGCTGAAGCGCTGGTTTTCGTGGACCGAGGTGTTAAATGACTGTCAAAGTGCTTGAAATTCATTGTTTGTGTTGCTATTTTGTTTCATTGGGGTCCAGTACGAGAGGATTGTGAAGAAGCCCGCATTTGTTTTTTACTCCGAGTAACTCCGAGTAAAAGATTTACACCGAGTCAGCAAAGCAATTGGTGGGGGGCTTTGTTGAATAACTAAATGGGAATCGGGACAACCTTTTGTTCTGGCGACCTGGACAATAGCGCTGTTAACTTGGAAGGCTGGTAGAATTTTCAGAAAAGGAGATGCACATGGCCAAACCGATTACGCTGACGGACGACAACTTTGATGCGGAAGTAATTGCTTCCGACGTTCCGGTTCTGGTGGATTTCTGGGCAGAATGGTGTGGGCCTTGTAAAATGATCGCCCCCGTCGTTGAGGAATTGGCCGCGGAATTTGATGGCCGCGTCAAGGTCGGCAAACTGGACGTCGACAGCAATCAGATCACTTCGAGCAAATACGGAATTCGAAGCATTCCGGCGCTGCTGATTTTCAAGAACGGCGAGGTGGTGGAGCAAATCGTCGGTGCTGCACCCAAGCAAGCCATACAGACGAAGCTCGAAGCAATTCTTTAGTCCTGGTTGCTTCCTGGACAGAGGCACTTGAGAGATCAAGTGCCTCTGTCCAGGAAGCAACCAGGACTAAAG
>CAYQOI010000314.1:4335-4883 GCA_964419085.1 uncultured Cytophagia bacterium
GCCTTCTTTATTTGGTGCTGACCCATCATGACCTACGATGTCCTGGTCGCCGGCGGAGGGCCGGCCGGCCTTTCGGCTGCCTGCGCGGCTGCACGTGCGGGCGCACGCGTCGCGCTGTTTGAGAAAAGCAGAGAATTCGGCTATCCCATCCACACCAGCGGTGGAAGCTGGGTGACGCCTTTGCGGGCGCTGGGCATCCCTGAGCGATTCATGCATTTCATTACCGAAGGGGAGTTTATCGCACCGGCAGAACGCGCGCTGTTTTGCTACCAGGAGCCTCCGAGCTGTGTTCTGGATGTGCGCGGATTGTACCAGTTCCTGGCCGAACACGCCGCGGCAGCCGGTGCCGCGCTTTTCGTGCATACGCCGGTAGTCGCCGCGCACTACGAGAAGGGCCGAATCGCGGGTCTGGTTGTTCGTCGGCTGGCCGGGCGTGAAGTGGTCAAAGCCCCGCTTGTCATCGATGCGACCGGGGCGGCCGCGGTCCTCGCCCGCGGAGTAGGTCTGAGCCCGGGATTCCAGCGCTACGGGGTCGGTGCGGAATATGA
>CAYQOI010000315.1:0-3348 GCA_964419085.1 uncultured Cytophagia bacterium
CCTAAACTTATCGATTTCGACAAAGGTACTCTTGCATAGAAGCGCGCCTATTTGGTCGAGCAAACGATGTGCAAATAGATCTGGACAAACGACTGCCAGATCTCTGCTGCTGTCCTTGTCCATTCCAAACCCTTCCAGGGCTCCGCCCATGCCGGCAGCAAGACGGGACAAAAAGTGCTTGCTTCTTTTTACCCCATTGCATAGAATTACATGCAGTTTCCGTGCGCGGGGTGCCCTTGCGTCACCGAACCCCAGAGGAAGAAGGTTCACATTCCCGGCAAAGCGACCGATTTAGTGATCACGGCAGACAAATTGAGAGTACCCGTGTGGCGTTTCGACCTGAAAGGGCTTCCTCTGATCCTCATTCTCCTGACCTGCGCTTCCCTCCAGGCTCAGGTGGTTCACGTTTCCAAAATAAAGTTCCGCGGGAACAAAAAGATCTCCGCCGGCAAACTGGAAGACGCCATTCACACCAAAGCTGACCCCTGGTACACCTTCCCGCTGTTCTGGAAATCAGGCCCGGTTTTTGATGAAGAGGTCTTTCTTGCCGACTTGCTGAGGTTGGAAAAGTTCTACCACCAGGAGGGTTACCTGGAAGCGCGGGTGCTGAACTACGAGCTGAAATACAACGACCGCAAAGACAAAGTGCGTATCACCGTTTATCTCGATGAAGGCGAGGCCACCAAAGTGGACCAGGTGACCTTTGTCTACGCCGACACCACTTCCCCTCCGATTCCTCCCCGAAAGCTTCTGGGCATGGTCAAACTCAAATCGGGAAAGCGCTACCGTGAGGAGGACCTCAAGCTGGACTACAACAGGCTCGTGCAGCGGTTCAGCGACAACGGCTACCCGTACATTCAAGTGCGGGTGAAGCCGATTCTCGACCGCAAAGCGCATAAGGTTGATCTGGAGTGGCGCCTGCGGACTGGACCGGCCAGCTATTTCGGTGAAATCAAAATCACCGGCAACCGCAGCGTTTCCCAAAACGTGATCCGCAGGGGACTGGGGTTTCGGACCGGGCAGCCGTTCAAGCAGAAAAAGCTGACCACCGCCCAACGCCAGGTTTACCGATTGGAGCTGTTCCAATTTGTCAGTTTACGCGCGACCGACCTGGACCGCCGGCCGACGCACATTCCCATCGAGGTACGGGTTAAAGAAGCAACGCTGCGCACCCTGAAGCTGGGCGCAGGGTTTGGGTCCGAGGAGGCGTTCCGCTCCTCCCTGGAGTGGCGCCACCGCAACTTTCTCGGCGGTGCACGCATCCTGCGGGCCAACGCCAAACATTCTTCCAACATTCTGCCGTTGCAGCTAAACCTCGAACTCAGTCAACCCTATTTTTTGAGCAACCGCAACGATTTGATCGCCAAGCCGTTTTTCGTGTGGGAAGACGAACGCAGCTTCGAAGTGCGCAGTTACGGCCTGGAAACCACGTTGAACCGGCAGATTTCCGGCAACACCGACACCTTCATCAGCACGCGCTTCGAACGTAACGACGTCAATGCAAAGGTGGATACGGTGGCCGCGGTGCTCAAAGACCGCTACAACAACTCGGTGACCCGGGTGGGAATCCGGCGCAATTCCACCGATCAACTTTTCACTCCGAGCCGCGGCATCGTCTCCACCTTCGTCATCGAAGAGGGCGGACGGTTTCTCAGCACGCCGTTCAAATACATCAAGGCGTTTACCGAACACCGGTTCTTCGTGCCGGTGAAACCGGGGTACGTTTTCGCCACCCGCTTTCTGATCGGCGCGATGAACCCGATTCGCGGGAGCAGGGAAACGCCGGTGGAGGAGCGCTTTTTCGCCGGTGGTAGCTACTCGGTGCGTGGCTGGGAACGCCAACTCCTCGGGCCCGTGGATCTAAACGTGGCGCCCGACGGCCGGGTGACCCCCGTTCCCAGAGGCGGAAACAGCATTCTGGAGGGCAGTTTCGAGCTGCGCTACCCGGTGTTCAAACGGTTCAGCGGCGCGGTGTTTCTGGACTACGGCAACGTGTGGGAAGCGTGGAACGGGATCGATTTCACCGACCTCCACTACGCCCTGGGCGCAGGGCTGCGCTACAATACGGTCATCGGGCCGTTGCGGGTGGACTTCGCCTGGAAACTCAACAAGCAGCGGTACGACACCCGCAACTACCAGATTCACTTTAGCATCGGACAGGCATTCTGAATGAAAAGGCTGCTGAGATATTTCTCTGCCCTGGTGCTGAGCGGGGTCGTTTTCGCTTTCCTCGTTGTGCTGTTCACACAAACCCCGCTGTTCAAAAACTGGTTGCGGGACCGGCTGGTTTCTTTAGCAAAAGAGCGGTTAAACCTGACCGTGGAGGTGGAACGGCTGCGCGGCACGCTGGTCACCTATGTCCAGCTCGAGGGACTTTCCGTGCGAAGCGCGGGCGAGCCTCTTCTACGGGCGAAACGGATCTATCTGCGCTACGGCCCTCTCGGCCTTTTGCTGAAACAGGTGACGCTGCGCCAGGTGATTCTGGAAGAGCCTGAGCTGAATCTGGAGCAAGCGGCGGACGGCACCTGGAATTTCGAATCGCTGGCGAACCGATTCGTCAGCGATGCCGCCGATTCCAGCAGCGAGCCGCTCATCGGGTGGAGCGTCATCGCGCCCGCTGTGGCCATCAAGTCAGGCTCTGCCAGAATCGTGCAGCGACGGCAGCAGCAGGTACGGCTACCGTCGCGGGTCCGCAACCTCGACCTGGAGTTCGGCCTCTGGCTGCGGCGCGGCAGCGCCCGCGTTTCGCTCCGGCAATTGCGCTTTGAAACCGAGGATCCCCGTCTTGCGGTGGAGACGCAGGAAACCGAATTTCGGTCCGATGCTGAGCGCTTGCAGATGCAACGGCTAGACGTGAGCACCCGCGGCTCGCACGTGACCTCGTCTCTGGATTTGCGGCGCCGCGAGAACCCGGCGGTGGATTTTTCCCTGCAGGGAGACCCTATCGCGCTCAGCGAAGTCCGGAACCTCGTTCCCACGCTGCGCCTCTACGGTAACCCGAGACTGGATCTCGAAGCTTCCGGGCCGCTCCGGGACCTGGCACTCCGATGTGACCTTCTTCTCGCCGGAGGAAAAATCGAGTTAACCGGTCGAGTGCAAGCACAGACGAGACCGTTTCGTTACGACCTGCGCGGTCGGGTGGCGAAGTTCAATTTGGCCGAACTGACCCACGAGGCGGCTCACCAAAGCGACCTCAACTTGCAGTTTCATCTCGCCGGAACCGGTCACGATCTCGCGCAGGCCGGGGCCGAGCTCACGGTGCAGGTGGATTCCAGCCGGTTCGGGCGGCAGGTCATCGACTTTGCACGCCTGCAGAGCCGCCTGCGCAAGGGCACCGTCGAGTACGAC
>CAYQOI010000315.1:3358-4855 GCA_964419085.1 uncultured Cytophagia bacterium
GGCCTACTCCGCCCGCGTCGAGTTTCAGCACCTGAACCTCGCTCGTTTCCTTGAATCCGCAAGTCCACAGACCGACTTGAACGCGGTGGTTGCGGTGAGAGGCAAAGGCCTCGACCCGCGTACCGCCGCCGCGACATTCCTGGCCCGCCTTCAGCCCTCCTCGGTAAATCGTGTGCCCATCGACCGGGCCGAATTTGACGCCGGGCTGAAGCAAGGCACGGTGCGCATTCGGTCGCTGCGGCTCTATTCTAAACTGGGAGACTGCTTTGCCAGGGGGGCGCTCTCTTTTGAACAGGCCAGCCACCTACAACTGGATGCCAATCTCACGGATTTCTCAGTACTTACAAGGGCGTTGCCCATCGATTCTCTCACGGGCCAGGGGAAAATCGTGGCCCGGCTCGACGGTCCTCCCGACTCCCTGCACCTGGCGGCGGATTTCGATCTCCAGAACCTCGCGGTGGGCGAAACCCGGTTGGCGCGTTTTCGCGGCAACGGTGAGGGCGTCTACGCGGCCTCGCAGCGCACCATGACCCTGCAGGGGACGGCGGCAGGTCTGCGCGCCTACCGATTCCGGGGCGACAGCCTGGCGTTTCGCCTGAGCGCGGTGGACACGACCCTGGATTACGAGCTGCATCTGGCGGCCGCAAAGGATGTTTCGGCAAAAGCGAGCGGCCGGGCGGTGTTTGCAAGCGAGAAGGTAGCACTCGATGTGCAGGATCTGGAAATTGCACTGCACCAGGAAACCTGGCGAAAGGCCGAGCCCCAAACCCGGCTTCAGATGCAAGACGGTCGCGTGGAGATCTCAGGACTGACGCTGCTTTCGGACGCGCAGCAGATCTCCCTTGACGGCGTGCTGAACCTGGACGGGCAAAACGACCTGGCGCTGAAGCTGGCGAACATCGATGTGGCCAGGCAGGCAAAATTGTGGCTTTCTGAGGCTAATGTCAGCGGTCGCGCCGCCTTCGTCTTGAGGCTCACGGGAACCCTGGCTGCCCCGGAACTGGCAGGCAGCATGGAGGTCGCTGCCGGGCGTTATCGCGACGTGCCGTTTGAACGCTTCGCCGGGACCTTCCGCTACGCCGAAGAGCAGGCCTCCTGGGTCTACCTGCTCTCCAAAACCCAAAGCGACAGCGTGTTGCAGACCAGCGGTTATTTGCCGCTGCGGCTCTCTCTTTCCCCATTCCAGATGACGCTGCTCCAGGACAAGCCCCTGGAACTAAAGCTGAGCACGCGCAGTCTGGACATCGCGTTCTTGCAGGGATTCGCGACCGGGATAAAAGACCTGCGCGGCACGCTGGTCGCGGACATCGTGCTGCGCAACACGCTGAGAGACCTGCGTGGAGTCGGCCCCATCCGGCTCATCAACGGGGAGTTCACCATTCCGGAGTTGGGCACCAGGTACGAAAAGATCAACCTGCTGGTGGTTTTGGACGACCGGCAAATCGAGATCAAGGACTTTCGCGTGTACTCCGGTGGCGGACTGCTGGAACTGGTGGA
>CAYQOI010000316.1:0-3881 GCA_964419085.1 uncultured Cytophagia bacterium
ATACGATAGGCCAGGACCAGCCAAACCGTCACCAGCCCCAGGTTGACCAGTGCAAACCGTCGCGTGTCGAACGCAAGCCAGTGTACGCCGGCAAACACAAAGACGGCTGACAGAACATCTCCTGACCGATGAAAGAATGAATCTATCGCTTGTTTGGCCTTGTATTTTTCCTCCCTCGTTGTCGGCAAAAAAAGCGCGTGCCGCACCGTGTTGTTCAGACTGTAATCGGTCGCGTTTTCCGCGGTCTTGGCCCAGCGAACAAAACTCAGCACCGGATAGAATGCCAGAAGCACATAGCCACCCAGCGCGATCAACGGCAGGACAAACAAGGCGATGCGAATCCCAAGATACTTGAAGATTCGCGACACCAAGAACAACTGAATCAACACACCGGCGAGGTTGACTACAGTAAAAAAATCTGCGTAAAACTTGCCGATATATTCCTCCACTGAAAAGCCCGCTATCTTCCCATCTTTAGCCAAGCGATTGGCGGTCTCCTCTACCGTTCGGCTCAGAATATACTCGCCTGTCGTATTTACCCAGTTCAGCAACAGAATCAAAAGTGCGATCATCAGCAGGTACTTGTGTTGGAACACGAGCTTGAACGCGCCGGAATGGTCAAGCGCTTCCTCAATGCTTGGCTCGCGACGCGCTGCCACCGAACGGGCGGTGTTGCGTCGTTCCCGCTTGTCCACAATATCCGTGAACAGCAAGCTGAGAAGCAAGACGCCGCCTGCCACCAACATAAGCTGATAAACACCCAGAATGGGTATCAGTCTACCTGCGATATAGCTTCCGAACACTGCACCCAAAGATGTGCCGAAGGCAACAAGGGGAAACAGGCGTTTCCCCGCTTCGGGGGTGTATATATCGTTGGCAAAAGACCAGAATTGAGCCACGACCATGACGCTGAACATCCCCACCCAGAGAAAATAGACAATGCCGATGGGAACATGCAACTGCGCCAGGCCGTAGAACAGCACCAGGCAAATCGAAAAGAACATGTTGACCACATGGATGAGACGTCGTCTATGAAGTCGGCTCGCCAACCATGCGTACAGCCTCACCGCGGCAACCAACAAGATCGCCTGCCCGGCAGACGAATAGCTCTTAAGCTCGGCACCACCTCCTGTCAAGATCAGAGGTTCTCGAACAACCTTGGCGATGTAGTACGAGGTAAGGACCAGAAAAACATCGAACATCAGAAGCAGTGCGGTGCCGCCTTCCCCCGCACGCACATCTGTAAACAGACAAAGGATGCGGTCCAGCCTGCTTCGATTCTTCGTATCTTCCACCTCACCTCGCAGTTAACCATGCAAGCCCACGGACACTCGACGGCCCCGTAAGCGTCAAATCAGTTCTGCGTAAAGAGGGAAGATGAATCGTGCGGTTCTGAAGTTGGGAACCTCCCTCCAGTTTTTGCCCAAATTTGGGCCTAATTTAATAAAATAATCCTGTCGAAACAAGCAGAAATTACGAACGCGTAACATCGGAGAACCCTATTCCTCTCGAACAATTCCAACTACACGAGGGCGCCGATTATTCCCAGGGTAATAAAAATAAACCGTGACTCTCTTGCTTAGCTTCTTCCCGTGGCGGTCGGTCCTGATCGCCGCGGAAAACACTTTCTCTTTCTCACGGGTCAGGCGATTGGACGCCAGGATCTTGTCACAGAAACCCTGAACCTGAATTGCCGGATGCCCAGCGACGGCCTGCTTCACAAGCCCGGCCTTTTTGGAAGCCAACGCGTAGTGATATCGCGTGGAGTCAGCCTCTTCGAGGTGGCCGTCGACGGCGAGGTCGTGAAACATGAGAGTCCACCGTCCGTCCTCATCGCGCACAAAACGGAATTTATCCAATGGGTTCATGCGCGCAAACCAGTAGCGACCGATCTTGTCCCGTCGCTCGATCAGGGTCTTGATAAGATACGCCTCAGCCCGCGGGTCACTCATCTGTGCGGTTTTGACGATGGCACGAATCTCCTCGTCGCGAAACGCCATCACGATCTTCGCGCCCCAGAAGGCATCCCGAAGCGTGGCGTATTCGAACGCAGGATTCGGATAAGTCGGAAACCAGGCACCGGGGTTGAAAATGCGGGACTCGTAGTACCCCACAGACGGGAACTCCGGATTCAGGTGCGCGGTTTCGAACTCCCACGGCTTGACGTACAGGCCCAACGTGATGAACTGCAGTCCGATGGTGCGGGGATCCACCAGGTACTCGTTGCCGTACTTTGGCGAATGTGGGATGATGTTGTTGCTGCCCAGGGTCGAGCCCATGTCGATGAGATAGTGCTTGATGTAGTGGTGGCCGGTCTTGGGGTCCCGGGTGTAAACGGCCAACGTGTTGGCCGCACGGCGATCTTCATCGCTGAGCCACGAGCTGATGATACGCAGCCCGCGTAGCTCGCGGCGATGCTCGTGCGCCACCAGGTCGTTGGGATCGTCCTTGCGGCGACCGCGATAGTTCCAGATACCCACTGCTTTGCCGTCGACGAATCTGCTGGCCAGGCAGCGTACTTTTCCATCGGCCCGCCGGGGGAGTCTTGCCATCAGCCTTTCCACATCCTCGCTGGTCATTTGGCGGCGGACCCCGCGGTCCAGCACGGTCACGCCCTTTTCAACACGCAGAATAGCAGGATCAAAATACGCGATGGTATTTTGCGGTACGTTGTAGCCGCAAGCGTACAGGATCTTGGTGGAGATCACTTCTGCAGACGACCCCATTTCCTGGAACTGCGGCGAATCGAACTTCAGAATATACGTATCCCCTCTCGCATCCCGGATGAAAAATCCCGGCGTCCCCCCCTCGGACTTGTCCTTCCAAATCGTCCAGGTACCGTTTTGGTCCGGACCCGCTGTCACGTCCGGACCGCGAGCCAGCTCTTCGAGCGTCATTCTATGGTGGTAGTGCCGGTTGGTATACCAGCTCGAGTTAGGCACTTCGTCCAACGCGTTGACATCATCCGCCTGTCGCCCTTTTGCAACATGGACGATCTTGCCCACCTTACGCGCGGTCCAATTCAGATCCAGAAGTTTTTCGATCTGGTAAAAGAACGTCATGTCCATGATGTCCCAGATCTGATTCTCCTCCTTGACTTTCGGTTCCGGAATGTCCGCATTGTCGGGATCGACGGTCTTGATGGGAGCCAAGGTAAACTGGCGACCGCCGCCGCAGCCGCCCGAAAAGGCAATCATCAAAACGGTCAGGGTCAACCAAATCACTCGGCGCATGTTGTCCTTTTCTATCGTTTCCTAATGGTTAGGCCAAAGGGGGGTCAAAGGTCAGAAGTTTGGCGTAATCTGAAAAAGTCCCCGTATAGTTTCCCGACTGAATCCTACCTCCACCCGGAATAAGAACCCTCGCCTGGACATGAATCGGAAGCCGGTGCCGATGGCAAAATGAAACCGCTCGAAGTCGATTTCATTGAGGTCATCGAACACCTGTCCCTCGTCGATAAAGATCACGGCATCCCATGTATCCCAGACGGGATAGCGATACTCCACATTGAAAAGCAGCGACCCGCGGCCGCGGAAGCGATTCTGCTCGAAGCCGCGCAGCGTCCACGCGTCGCCCAGCAGGCTGAGTTCGTAGAACGGAATCTGGCGGCCGTTCAGCCGGTCCAGCTTCTCAAAACGGCCACGAACTGCCAGACGCCGGTTCAACGCCAGGAAAGGAACAGGGATGAACTGCTGGGCTTCGATGGTGAAGCGATTGTACTCGAACCGACCGCCGTTCACCTCGCGGTTGTACTGATACGCAAAACGGAGCAAGCTCCCGGAAAGCGTCCGCGGCCAGCCGTTGCGAAAATCCACCGTCACCACGGCGCCCACCGAAAACAAACTGGTAGTGCTGAATCCCGCCACGGTAATGGGAAACCG
>CAYQOI010000316.1:3891-4853 GCA_964419085.1 uncultured Cytophagia bacterium
TTCTTCATCTTCTCCCCGTCGGATATCACTTCGCTGGAACCGCGAGGTGAGGGCGATGCTCGTGCGGCGGTGCAGCGCGTAGCCGAGGGCCACGTTGAATCCCCCTCGCTCCACCGCGTAGCTGGTCTCGTCGTTCTCCGCGGATTCGTTGGCCCGGATGGAAGAATCGTCCAACTCCTGCTGCGTCACGTCCGGTCGGATAAAAAAGTTCTCATCGGAATCGTTGAGAAACTCGCCGCCGAAATCCAGGAAGAGCGGTGTGCCAAATAGCGTGGAGTCCGAGTACATCAGCCTCACGGAATTGTTGTCCTCAGTATTGAAGAGAACCGTAAGCCTGATGCGCTTTCTTTTGTTGAATAAGTTGTTGTGAAAAATGGTCAACCCTCCGGCTGCACCGGTGTTCCCGCCGATGCTGATGATGGGGAAGAATCCGCCCGTCCTGTCATCGTTGAGGAAAAAGTTGATCAAGCGCTGGTGAATGTGGTGTTGCTCCTCCCAGATCATGGCCGCGCCCAGCGGCGACCAGATCAGGCGCCAAACTTTGGCCGGTAGCGACAGAAAGTGGACAAGAACGCTTTTCCGGGTGCGATACGGCACGAGATTGGGGTCAGGGTAACGAGACGGCTGCGTCTCCTCCGATACCGCCTGGCCCTGTTTCAGGCCAGAGGAATCCGGCGGCGCAGCCTGGCTCCCGCTGGAATCGGACGCTACCGGAGATTGTGCCCACAGCGGCGCGGGGCAACAACAAACAAGAAACAGCATGAGGGTAGCGCAACGCTTCCCCATCTCTCCCTCCGTGCATTTTCAACCATTGACTGACATCGGTCACCAAAATGGCAAATCCAAGTCAGGACCTAATTCGCCCTTGGGTCAGCTCCCTTGCCGGGCGAAGCTGCAACCATATTCGCTTATTTGAGCAGGATCATCTTCCGTACGGCTCGAAAATCGCCCGCTTGGAGTCG
>CAYQOI010000317.1:0-4827 GCA_964419085.1 uncultured Cytophagia bacterium
CCCCGTTTCATCTGCCAACTGCTTCTACTTGGCGCCCACTTCTCCCAGGCTCTGCAGCTCCATGGTCATGGTACCTCCACCCATGGCTGCCGGCAGTTTACTGCGGCTCAAAACCACGCAGTGGGGCTCCTGTACCGCAACATAATAGGTGTTGCCGCCCGCTTCACCGTCAAGCGGGTTGAGCTCGACTTTGTAGGCGTCGAACTCGCCGGCCTTTACGGTGACGGTCTCCTTACCCACGACGGTGAGCGAGTAAGGCCGGACTTTGCGTTTCAGCGGATCAAAAGTCCGAACCGTGGTTTTGTAATCCTCGGCGAGGGGGAACGAGCCGAACATCGCTTCCAGCGCCGCGCCCTCGCCCACCACAGGGGCGGGAACGGGCACGTCCAGCGGAATCTCCTGGCCGCCCATCTTCATGACGCCTTTGATCGCCTCTTTGTGGTAAGCCAGTCGAATGGAGGCCGGCCCCTGGCTGCTGCGACGGGCCAGCGGCAGCAGACTCTGCTTGTCCAGATAAAACGTATCCGCGGCCGCACCCATGGGGGATTGCGCCGTGCTGATCACTTCCCACACCGGGCTGCCCTGGAAGTCCGCGGAGGTGACTTCACGGTGGAGGTTCATGTTGATTTCCTGCTCGCCGATCTTCATCGTCAGGCCATATTCCAGATCCATGGGATGCATGGCTTCCGGGGAAATCTCGGGCAGCGGCGCAGTTTCCGCATACGCCGCCAGCGTCTTGTCCGGCAGCTTCACACTGTTGATGTCGACGGTCAACTCGGCCAGACGCTGAGCCAATTGCTCCGGCATCTCCTCCTGGTAGCGCCCGCCGAGATGCTTGGCCAGAAATTTCTCCATGGCCGCAGCCAAGGCCAGGCGATTCTCCGGCGCCCGGAATCCGTGCCCTTCATCCGGGGCCAAGATGTACTCAACGGGCACGCCGCGTTCACGCAACGCCACCACCAATTGGTCCGATTCCGACTTTTTCACTCTGGGATCGTTGGCCCCGTGAACCACCAGCATGGGGGTTTTGATCTGGTCCGCTTTGAACAGAGGAGATCGCGCCCTCAGGTCGGCACGGTCCTGAGCATTTTCAGGGTCACCCACGCGCTTGTGCCAGATCTTGATGAACGGTCCCCAGTAGGCGGGAAACGACTCGATCAGCGTGATGAGATTCGACGGTGCGACGTACGGCACCGCGGCTGCGTAAAGATCGGGGGTGAAGGTCACGCCGGCCAGCGTGGCGTAGCCGCCGTACGACCCCCCGAAAATACCGATGTGCTTCGGGTCGGCGATGCCTTGTTCCACCAGATATTTGACCCCGTCGGTGATGTCGTGTTGCATCGCGCCGGTGCCCCATTCCTTGTTGCCCGCGTTCAGGAATTTCTTGCCGTACCCGGTGGAACCCCGAAAATTCGGCTGCAGCACCGCGTATCCGCGGTTGGCCAGGAACTGCGCGTACGGGTTGTAGCCCCAGGTGTCCCGCGCCCACGGGCCGCCATGCGGATGAATGACCGTGGGCAGGTTTTTCGGCTCCACTCCTCTGGGCAAGGTGAGGTAGGCCGGGATCTCCAGACCGTCTCTGGCCTTGTAACGGATGGCTTTCATGGGGGCAAGATACTCGGACGGCAGATCCGGCCGGGAACGATACAGCAGCTTCACTTCCCCGGTCTTGCGGTCATAGAGGTAAACGGAACCGGGATCCACATCCCGCGAAACCGAGACCAGGTGCAGCCGCATGTCAGCGGTGGAAGACTGCAGACCGAGCTCGCCTTCGGGCAACTTGCTGCGCAGCACCTCCAGGTCGTGCTTGAATTTCTCTTCCTTCGGGTAGATCCGCACCCGGTCGCCCAGGTAAACCGTGGCGATGAGTTCGTCGGTCGCTTCGTCGAACACCGCGCTGCCAAAGTCCACCTGACCTTCCGGGTCCGATTCCACCAGCTTTTCCTCACCGGTCTCCGGATTGAACAGAACCAGGCGGCTCAGGTTCACGTCGTCGCCTTTGTTGGTGGTCATGTACACCCATTTCCCGTCTTTGCGAAAGCGCACGGGAAACGCGCTTTCTTCGAACGTGGTGGTATAGACCTGCGTGAGCTTGTCACCGTCCACCCGCAGAATCTCCGCGCCGCCGTCCGGCAGTTGACGGTAGCCCAGCCGCACGTTACCCTCCAGGTCAAACATGAAAAACCCGACCTTCTCCGTGTTTTTGATGAGCAGTTCTCGCTCCCCTGTGGCGATGTTGACGCGATAGATGTCGTGGTAGGCCGGGTCCCGGTCATTCAACCCCACCAGAATCTCACCGGGCCGGTTTTTGGGAACGGCATAGATGACTGCCCGGATCCCTTCGAGGGGCGTCAGGTCGCGAGCAGGCGGGACACCGGATTCCGCTTCCGGCCGCGCACTGGGATCCACCGCGTAAACATGAAAGTTCTCGTTCCCGCCTTTGTCCTGCACATACAGCACGTACTTGCTGTCCCGACTCCAGAAGTAAGCCGGCACCGGCCGGTCATCTGCGGTGATGGGACGCGCGGCGTCGAACGGCTCGTCGATGCCCTTCACATAGATATTGCGTACGCCCCTGTAAGGTTTGATAAAGGAGATAAATTTGCCGTCTGGCGAAAGCTGCGAACTGGAGATTTCCGGATCGCCGAAAAACAGCTCCCGGTCCAGCAGCGGCGGCTGTTTTTCGCTTCCAGTTCCGGCCAGCACGACCCGGCCCGCGCCGCAGAGCAAACTGACCGTGAGAAGCGCACAGGCCGTTAGAACAGCCCAATGTTGTTTCATGGTGTTTCCCTCCACATTTGATAAATTGGTTGGATGGCGGCCCTGTCGTGGCCTCGATTCGCGACCGATGTTACGAAAACCATCTCGCGAACTCAAGAAGTTTGCAGGCCTTCTTACGGTGTTCCTCGCGTTAAGGTTGCGTCTTTAATGAGCATCAGGGCGTCCTGGTCCCCCCGCTCAGCCCGCGAGCACCACGTAGTCTGAGGAGGAGTGCGTTGCCTCATGCTCACAAAGCCAAAATGGGCGAACTTTCCCCACGGCTGCCCCACTTTGCCGTTCAAAGATGATGTTCCTGCAGAAACCGGTCCAGGATAGCGTTGAATTCGGCGGGACGGTCCATCTGCAACCAGTGTCCCGTACCTGAGATCTGTATGGCAGGAAGCGAGGGAAGAATGTTCTGCAGGCTGTAAGGCGTCCTGTTCAGGTCGCTAAACACCATCAGCTTGGGGCCGGGATAGGCGTTCAAGGCGGAGACGATGTCAAAGGTCAGTGTACTCTTGAAACCGGAGATGACCGCAGCCGGCGGCGTCTTGCGCAGAGCCGAGAGCACCAACTGCCTGGCGGTTTCGTCGGCGTTTATAAGGATCTGTTGCCAGTAACCCTCGATCGCGGTGTCGTACTGCTCGGACTCGAGCACGCGGAAAAAAGCCTCGACTGCCTCCCGGGGCGCCTTCCTTTGATCGCCGATGGGATCCACCAACAGCAGTCCGGCCACCCTGTTTGGGTGAGCCCCGGCATAGGCCGCCACGATTCCCCCACCCAGGCTGTGCCCGACGAGGACGAATTTCTGCACGCGCAGCGTGTCCACCACCGCACTGAGATCCTCCGTCCAGTGGGTGATGTCGTAATGGCCCGCGTCGTCCGGGTCGGAACGGCCGTGTCCCCGGAGGTCGAAGGCGATGCCGCGGCGAGTCTTGCGCACATGGTTGAGCTGGGCTAACCACTGCTGCCATTCACCCGCGAGGGAATGGACGAACACGATGGGAAAGCCACCCTGGCCTTCATCGCTGACACAGAGTTTACCTGCCGGTCCTTGCACCCACACCAGGGCCGTTTCATCGGGCTGGTGGTCTCGACCCGCGGCGTCATTCTGCTCGCGGTCGGCTTGGCACGAAGTCAGGGCAACCACTCCGAGAAAGACAGCCAGCGCACAGGATTGGCAAAGACGTTTCATCACAACCTCGCTTGCCGGCCCGCACGAATCATGATGGCCTTGGATCACACATCGCTGGTCATGATGAACAGGGGCCGGCGCATAAATGTTTCGTAGGTTGGCCGCAGACGGTCGGTGTTATAGTACTTTTTTACATCCACCACTTTCTTTCTCCCCACCACCAGGTCGATGGGGACATTGTCGTAGCAGCCGTTGCGCAAGCTGACCAGTCTGCCGCACGTATTGGACAGAATCAAATCCAGCGCCAGGTTGCCGAATGCCATCGGCACCATGGAATCGATGGCGTCCGGATCCCCGCAGCGGACCAGATAGCCCAGACGCTGGCTCACAATGTTGATGCGCTTGCCATTGTTGTATTTCGGGGACCTTTCTTTCAGCAACGCTGCGACTCTGTCGCCGATCCCGCCCAACTTGCGGTGACCGTACTGGTCGCGTTCGTCGCTCTCGAACTGCATCTGCTCGTCGTCTTGCAACCTCGCCCCTTCTGAAACCAGGACCACGGCGTAATGGCTGGGGTGACGATTGCGGTCCGCGACCAGCAGTTCGGTCAGCCGATCGATGCTGAACGGATACTCCGGGATGACACAGCGGTCTGCGGCCCCGGCGATGGTGGGCAACATCGCGGTGTAGCCCGCGTAGCGCCCGAACACCTCGATGACCAGAAACCGTTCGTGCGAGCCCGCGGTGGTGCGCAACTTGTGGGTCAATTCGATGGTCCGGGTCACGCAGGTGCTAAAGCCGATGCAGTAATCGGTGCCCGGCACATCGTTGTCCATGGTTTTGGGAATAGCCACAACCTTCACGCCTTCCTGATGCAAACGATGCGCGTAACTCAGGGTGTCATCCCCGCCGATGGGAATCAGATAATCGAT
>CAYQOI010000318.1:0-4823 GCA_964419085.1 uncultured Cytophagia bacterium
GCCTCGAGGGGCTTGTCGCCAGGTTTGCGCCGGAACGGGTGGCGCCGGTTACCGGAATCGATGCGGCGAGCATCCGGCAACTGGCGCGGGATTTCAGCACCGCGGACGCCGCGGTCTGCTACGGCCGGGTGGGCGTCTCCACCCAGACGTTCGGCGGGCTGTGCCAGTGGCTGATCAACGCGCTGAACATCGTGACCGGCAACCTGGACCGCCCGGGTGGCGCGATGTTTACTACGCCGGCCATCGACATCGCACAGCAGGCCTGGAAACGAGGCCAGGCCGGGCACTATGGCCGGTGGAAGAGCCGCGTCCGGGGCCTGCCGGAATTCAGCGGCGAGCTTCCCGTCGCGGTTCTCGCAGAAGAAATCCTGACCGAAGGGGAAGGCCGGATCAGGGCGCTGATTACCTCCGCGGGCAATCCGGTGCTCTCCACCCCGAACGGTGCGCAGTTGGAGCGCGCACTGGCACAATTGGAATTCATGGTCTCCATCGACATCTACATCAACGAAACCACGCGGCATGCCCACATCATTCTCCCGCCCACCTGTGGGCTCGAAACAGACCATTACGACCTGGCCTTTCACCTGCTCGCAGTGCGCAACACCGCCAAGTATTCCCGCGCGCTTTTTCAACCCTCAGAGTCGGCGCTGCACGACTGGCAGATTTTCGATGCGTTGCGCAAACGAATGCCGCGCGCCGGCGCGTCCCGCGGTTTCGCGGCCGTCCTCAAAGAAAAACTCCTGGACCGGTTGACGCCGGAGAGGATGCTGGACCTCGCTTTGCGCTTTGGTCCCTATGGTTGCTGGGGCGGACGTTTTCTGAGAAAGGGCGGGTTGAGCCTGAACCGATTGAAAAAACAGGAACACGGCGTCGACCTCGGTCCCCTCAGGCCGTGCCTTCCGGCGCGGTTGTTTACGCCGGACAAACGCATTCGTTTAGCGCCGAAGGTGTTGGTGGAGGATTTGGCGCGGGTGGAAACCGCATTCTTTTCCCCGTCGCGTGGCGCGGAAGCGGAGTCAGGTCTGCTCCTGATCGGCCGGCGTCAATTGCGCAGCAACAACTCCTGGATGCACAACAGCGAACGGCTGGTGAAGGGCAAGCCGCGTTGCACGCTGCTGATGCATCCGAGCGACGCGGCGGCTCGGGACATCCGAAACGGGCAGTGGGTGGAAGTTCGTTCCCGAGTGGGTAAGGTAGAGATCCCGGTCGAAGTCACCGAGGAGATCATGCCGGGCGTGGTGAGCATCCCGCACGGGTGGGGGCACCACCGCGAGGGGGTGCAGTGGCGCGTTGCGCGCGAGCACGCCGGCGTGAGCATCAACGACCTCACCGACGATGCCCTCGTGGACGGTCTGACCGGCAATGCCGCGTTCAGCGGCGTGGCGGTGACGGTCACGCCCAGGAGCGAGGTGGCGCGGCCGGTTCGAGGTGAGCCTGCCGACCTGGCCCGCACCGTTTGACCCTCTTGTGTGAACCCCGGTCTTAACTTGTTCCCCAGAAAGGAGTGGAGGATGAAACAGACCCCCATCAACGAAGAGGAGCTGCAAAAATTCATGGCGCAGCCAGACACACAACCTGTGGTGATGATCAACCTTTTGCAGTTCAAGGGCAAAACCGCGGACGGTGAGCCGGGGGAGAAGGCGTACGAGCGTTACATGCAAAATGTCGCGCCGTTGCTGGCTGCGGTGGGCGGACGGTTGCTCTGGCAGGGGCAGGCAGACCAGGTGCTGGTCGGGGGTCCGGAAGACCGGTGGCAGCGCGTGTTGCTTGTGGAGTACCCCTCGCGCGCCGCGTTCCTGAAGATGATCAACCTGCCCGAATTTCAGCGTGTTCAGAAGGACCGCGAGCTCGCGCTGGAGAGGGCCGTACTCATCGCCGCCACCGCGGCCACAGCGCAAGACTAAATTGCATATCGGGCCGGTTCTGCCTAAAACTTAAAGTTCTTCCAGCGCGTGATATCGTTGATCAAGATGAACACCATCAATGCCAGCAGAAAGGCCATCCCCACCTTCTGAATCACCAGTCGCGTTTTCACCGGAATCGGCTTGCGCCTGATCCCTTCCAGGAGCAGCAAAACCAGGTGGCCGCCGTCCAGCACCGGAAAGGGCAGCAGGTTGAAGAATCCCAGGTTGAGGCTGATGATGGCGGTAAACGTGAGCAGCGACTGAAAACCCAGCCGGGCGCTCTCACCGGCAAGCTTGGCGATGATGATGGGGCCGCCCACCGCGTCTCGAAACGACTCTTGCCCTGTGATGATGAGCTTCAGAGACTGAACCGTGAGCTTAAGAATCGTAAACGAATTGCTGACCCCAAAGCTCAGCGATTCCGCCAGACCGGCCTTCTCGTAGTGCATTTTTGTGCCCACCCGGATACCGATGAGACCGATATGTGTGTCCGGCTGGGGTTCGGGTACGACGGGGGAGTGAAACTCCTGGCCGTCGCGCAGCCAGGTGATGGTCACCTGCTGGCCGGGGTGTTTGTGGATGATGGAGGTGAGTTCCTCCGAGGTTTTGATGGGCTGATCATCGATGGAAGTGATGACGTCGCCTGCCTTCAGACCGATGAGGTCCGCGGGTTTCCCCTGGATCACCTCGCTGATGAGCGCACCCTCTGGCCGCGGCACACCGTTGGCCAGCGTGAGCGCGGTGAAGATGACGATCGCGGTCAAAATGTTCATCACCGAGCCCGCGGAGAGCACGATGGAGCGCTGCCACACCGGCTTGGACGCGAACTCATAGGGCTCGCCTTTGATGTTGGCATCCAGGTTTTCGTCGATCATGCCCGCCATTTTGACGTATCCGCCCAGCGGTAGCCATGAAATACAGTAGTCCGTGTCACCGATCTTTTTACCGATCATGCGCGGGGGAAAGCCCAGGGAAAAACGTTCTACCCTGATGCCCACCATCTTGGCCGTAATGAAGTGCCCGAACTCGTGCACAAAGATCAGCAATCCCAGGACAAAGGCAAAGGAGAGGAGTGTAGTTAACATCGAGACCTCGTGGGTTTCTGGTTTCTAATTGTATTTGCTCCAAACGTACTCTCTGGCAGCCCGGTCGAAATTCAGCAGTTCCTCCACTTCCCGAAATCTGTTGTGATCACAGTGCGCCAGTGTTTCTTCGACGATCTCCGGAATCTGGTCAAACCGAATCTTGCGGGCAAGAAAGAGATTTACCGCCACCTCGTTGGCCGCGTTGAGCACCGCGGGCGCGCCGCCTCCGGCTTCCAGCGCGTCGTAGCACAGTTGCAGGCAGCGGAATTTGCGGAAGTCCGGCGGCTCAAAGGTGAGTTGTTTGAGCGTTTCAAAGTCCAGCCGCGGAAAGTCCGCGGGCAAGCGCCTTGGGTAAGTCAAGGCGTACTGAATGGGAATGCGCATGTCCGGCACCCCCATCTGCGCCTTGATGGAACCGTCTGCGAACTCCACCATGCTGTGAATGATCGATTGGGGATGAATGACCACCTTGATGGCGGAGGCTTTCAGGTCGAAAAGCCAGTGCGCTTCGATCACCTCCAGGCCTTTGTTCATCAGCGTCGCGGAATCGATGGTGATCTTGGGCCCCATACGCCAATTGGGGTGGTTCAGCGCCTGGTCCACGGTGACGTTGGGGAGTTCCGCCGAAGGAAGCTCGCGGAACGGCCCTCCGGATGCGGTCAAAAACACGCGACGGATACGCCCCCTCTCTTCTCCGGCGATGCACTGCAGGAGCGCGCTGTGTTCGCTGTCGATGGGGATGAGTTCCGCGCCGGAGAGGCGCACTTTCGCCATCACAAGTTGCCCCCCGATCACCAGGGTTTCTTTGTTGGCGATGGCGATGCGCCGGTTGGGCCGGATCGCCTGCAGCGTGGGTTTGAGCCCCACCGCGCCCACCAGGGCATTGACGAAGATGTCAAAATCGTCGCGACGGCTGATCTCCAGCAATCCGTCGAGGCCGTGGTAAATATCGACACCGAGAGCTTTGAATTTCGTTTCGAAATCCGGCAGCCTGGCTTTGTCGAAGATCGCCACCGCCCGCGGATGAAACTGTTTCGCCTGATCGTAGAGCAGTTCGATATTCTGGAACGCAGTGAGATACCGTACCTGAAACTCCTGCGCTTGCGTCTCGATAACCTTCAAACAGTTTCGTCCGATGGAACCGGTGGAGCCCAAAATACAAATTTTCTTCATCGTGGAATCCCGACCCGGGGCTTAGCGAAAGCTGAGGCCCAGACCCAGGTCGAAAGAATTAAATTCTCTGATATTGTACGCTGCTTCTACGTGAACCAACGGGAAAGGTTTAATCTCTGCTCCGATGGTGAGGTGCGGGTCCGCTTTGTTGAAGCGGTCTCCCCCGAGAAATTGATCGCTGAGCTTCAAGGAGGTGATGTCGACCCCGCCGCCGGCATAGATGGTGAGCAAAGGCAAGCTCTGACTCACGACGCCCTTGAAGCTGACGGTGCTGACGGTGCCGAAATCAAACTCATCGGGCACCAGGACAGCATGATACGCGCCCATGACCATGACCTTCGGCAGCGCAGGAAGCTGCAGCAAGCCGTACCGGAGTCCCCCTCCGATGAGGGTGATCCCTCCACGCGAGTCGGCGCGAGGGGGAGTCGCGGAGAGGTCCTGGTCGCTTCCGATGGGAAAATAAAAGAAACGCCCGAAGAGCTCCAGGTTGCCCGGTAGGCCGAAGCTGGCGTGAAGAAAGGCCAGGCCAAGATAGTTTTCCTGTGAAAAAACCGGCAGATTCTTGAATTTGTCCGGGACCTTTGCGACGACTCCGCGCAGGCCGATATCGAGGCCGGCCACGCTGTGCAAGTCCGCGGTGTGGAACATGCCCCCGCCCACC
>CAYQOI010000319.1:0-4812 GCA_964419085.1 uncultured Cytophagia bacterium
TCATGGATTTCGGGCTGGCCACGCTGGTCAACGACACCGCGGCCCTTCCCAGCAGCAGGGCGCAGACGGGCATTTCCGGCAGCGAACCCGGCCTGTCGGCGAGCGGAATCGAAGGGACGGCCCTCTACATGGCCCCCGAACAGATCGACAAAGGCCGGATCGATGAACGCACGGATATCTACGCCCTCGGCGCGGTGCTGTACGAGCTTTTGACCGGTGAACCGCCTTTCCGCGGCGCGGACTGCGTCTCGCTCATCACCGCAATTCTGGAAGCGCCAACACCTTCGCCGGATTCCCGCCGGCCTGAACTCTCGGCCGCGGTGGGCAGCGCGGTACGCCAGGCGCTCTCCAGGGATCCCGAAGACCGGTTTCAGAGCGCCAGGGATTTCCGGGCCGCACTGGACGCGATCGCTTCACCTGAAAAGGCACGGCTCCACCTTTCCCCGACGCTCTGGCTTTTGGCCGCCGCCTTCTTCGTCCTCGGCTTAGTCGGCATTCTCAGCCTGCGGGGTCGCCTGCGGGGTAGCGATATCAAAGTAACCAACATCCGGGAACTTCAGCCTACCGACCAGCCCACCGGAACCCCGATCCTTTCTCCCGACGGCACCCGGATTGCCTATTTGGCGCGCAGCTTCGGTGCGGATTCCCTTCATCAGAATCTCATTATCGAAGACCTGCAGACCGGGCGAACAAAGCTTCTGGATCTTAGCTATTTCAGAACTAATGTTCTCTTCCAGCCCAGTGACTGGTCACCGGACATGAAATGGCTGCTGCTGAATACCGATGCTGGTCTGGAAGCTATCGACACCAGCGGGACGCAAGTGCGCAAGTTCCATGTTTTCGGGCACCAGGCGCGCTGGTCACCGGACGGGCGCCGGATCGTGTTTGCGCGCTTCGACCCGAGCAAACTAACGCAGAAAAATGAGATCTGGCTCCTTGATGTGGTTTCTAAAAGCGCGCGCCGCATTTCACCGGACGATGGCCGCAGCTATGCTTCCCCGTGGTGGGCCCCCGACAACCGATGGCTTGTGTGTGTTGGCGGCGTCGGCAGCAACCGTGCCCTGTGGTTTATGGATGCCCAAAGTCGTCGAACCAAACGCTTTCTGAGCAATGAAATAGGTGCTGAGGCGCCGGTTTGGTCCGGCTCCGGAAACTACATCTATTTCATGCGGTCCGGCTCTGAGCTGTGGCGCGTTAAAGTCGATCCCACCTCGCTTGCCGCGGCGCCTCCCCCGGAGCGGGTGTTTAAGAATACGAACATTACGGGTCTCAGCCTTTCGAAGCGCGGCAACAGGCTGGTGTTTTCCCAGCGGACCCTGACCGAAGAACTCTGGCGTTTCCAGTTGCCGCTCGATACCGGCAATCCCTGGCAGGATGGGGAATTGCTGCTGCGGCCGCAAAACTGGGGCAGCACCAATCTCGCTGTGGGCCCAACCGGCGAGTTCCTCGTCCTTGAAACGACCCTCGGCCCACACCGGGTACTGATGCGGCTCGATTTGCTGAACGGTGACCACCAGGTCCTCTACGATGCCCGGGATGCCTATGCGCCTACGATTTCACCGGACGGCAAGTGGGTAGCTTTCGATGCCGGAGGCGGCAACAGTGCCGATATCTGGCAGGTTTCCCTGGAAGACAGAACGGTGCAAAAGTTGTTCGAGCATCCCGGCGCGGACTGGATGCCGCGCTATGCGCCGGATGGCAGCGCCCTCAGCTTCGTTTCAAATCGGGACGGGCAGTTCGATATCTGGCTCTTTGATTTGAAAGATCAAACGTTTAAGAAAGTCACCAACACTCCGGAGATGGAATCCACCGGATATTGGTCCCGGGACAGCCGCAAACTCGCTTTTTTCCGCAACCAGGCAGCGGAGAGGCGCTCCGGTGTCTGGGTCGTTGATCTGTTATCCGGTCGCGAAACGCAGGTTTATCCTATCCCTCACACGGTCATCGACGTGACCACGACGATCGCCTGGGGACCGGAGGACAAAACGCTGTTCTTCTCCGACGGGCACGGGCTGAGGCAGCTCGACCTGGTCACGGGCAAATCGCGCCGGCCGTTGGATACCGTGTGGCATCGAACCGAACATGATCGCTACACAGTCCGGGGGAACACATTGTATGTCATTCAGCGCACGTTCGTTTCAAATTTTTCCATCGCAGAGGTTCGGGAAAAGTGATGAATTCATCCGGAGCCAAATCCGAAACCTATCTTTCGGTGCTTGAGAATCTCCTGGAAATCGGCCGAAAGGTGCTGGCCGAGGAAGACATCGACCGCGTGCTGGCGACCGCGATGGACGGCGCCATCCGGCTTTCGGGTGCGGAGCGCGGCATCATTATTTTGTTCGACCGCGACGGTCAGCCGCGTTTTCACACCGCGCGCAATCTCGACCGGGAGGACCTCGAGGAGCCCCGGAACGAAATCAGCCGCAGCATCATCCGCAAAGTGCGGAAGGAGAAGCAGCCGGTCTTCCTGAAAAACGCGCGGGAGGACCCGGAATTCCGGGCCAGCAAAAGCGTTCGTGGCCTCAAGGTTTTGTCCGTCATCTGTCTGCCACTGATTCACGACGAAGATCTCGTCGGCGCGGTGTATCTCGACAACCGTTCCTTTCGCAGCGTCTTCAAGCCGGAAACATTCCACTTCGCACAAAAGTTCGCCGAGTTCATTTCGGTGGCGGCTGCGCACGCCCTGGAGCAACAGCGGCTGCGCGACAACGTCCATGCGTTACAGCGCGACCTGCACGAGCAGTACTCCTTTGGCGAAATCATCGGCCGCCACCCGGCCATGACCGAGATTCTGCGGTTGGTGGCCCAGGTGGCGGACACCGAAGCCACGATTCTGATTCAGGGCGAAAGCGGCACGGGCAAGGAGCTCATCGCACGCGCCTTGCACCAAAACAGCAGCCGTGGCGACCGGCCGTTCGTGGCCATCAACTGCGGCGCGCTGCAGGAAAGTCTGCTGGAATCCGAGCTGTTCGGTCATGTGAAGGGCGCATTTACCGGCGCCAGCGAAGACAAGATCGGGTGGTTCGAGCGGGCGCACGGGGGCACGATTTTTCTGGATGAAGTGGGAGAAATGTCGCCGGCGCTGCAACTGAAACTGCTGCGCATTCTGCAAACCGGAGAGTTTTCGCCGGTGGGAAGTACGGTGGTCCGGCGCACAAATGCCCGGGTGCTGGCGGCCACCAACCGTAACCTGCGGCGTCTCGTGGATGAGGGCCGTTTCCGGGAGGATGTGTTCTACCGCCTCAACGTCATCGTCCTTGATGTGCCGCCGTTACGGGACCGGGCCAGCGACATCCCTCTGCTGGCTCAGCACTTTCTCGACCAGCATGGGCGAAAATACGGCAAGCGCGGGCTCCGGCTGAGCCCACAAGCCAGGGCGCAACTCCTGAAGTACCCTTTCCCCGGAAACGTGCGCGAGTTGGAGAACATGATGGAACGAGCCGTCATCCTGTGCAAAAGCGACAAAATCGGGGTGGAGGAACTGCCGCTCAACCTCAGCCCTCCCCATTCATCCAACAACGCAGAGGCAACCGCCACCACCTTCAGAGCAGCGAAACAGCGACTGCTCGCGGAGTTCGAACGCAGTTTCATCCTCGACCGTTTGGCCGAGTCCGGCGGGAACATCAGCCAGGCGGCCCGGGCCTCCGGCATGGATGTCAAGAACTTCTACGAAAAGATGAAGCGCCACGGCATCGACCCCAAAGCCATGAAGGCCGGCGAATAGCCCGAAACGGTACACCCTTTTTATTTGTGCGGAAGACATTTTGGCCACGGATTCACACTGATGAAACACTGGTTTTGAAAAGGGCGCCGGTTTTAAGAATCATACGTTCGGTTTAAACGAACGAGTTTGTTTTTTCGTGTACATGGCACTCATCCGCGCTAATCAGTGTAAATCCGGGGCTGATTTTTCAGCGCGGTAGCCTCCATTTTTCAGACGCTGTTGCAAAACTTTGGTACGCACACCAAAGCCTCTTTTGGCATTCTTACCAAAACTCTGACTGAACGACCTATTCCTGCCGGCCTTTTTTCTCCGACTTTCTTCTTTTAAATACAACACCTTATCCCGTTTTTGTACGACAGCTCCGGCTTCAGGCACAATAATTGAATCTCTCTCCGGTGACCCGCAGGAGGAGGACCCATGCCACGCCCCGAGATTCTAATCGCAGGCCGTTCCATTGCAAACGACACGCATCTGGTGGAAGCGATCTCTCAAATCGCCGAACCCGTGACTCAGGCGAGTCCATCGGGTGTGGAACAGACGCTGCAGCGCAACCCGACAGTCCGGCTTCTGCTGTTGGAGATCGACCGGAATGATTTCAACGTCGGCCTGCTGCGACGGCTGCGCCGGGCGTTCCCCCATGTGCAGGTTGTCATCATTGACGGCAGTGTCGACCGGAACCTGCTGGCGGAAGCCTTCTCCCTTGGCGTGAAAGATGCCTTTCCCAAACCGTTAAATCTGGACCTCCTGATCGAGAGAGTAGCGGTTCTGATGAGAGAGGCATAGAAAATTCATTGGAGTCACGCGCATCCAAACATTTTAACCGGAGGAAGATAATGAAAAAGCATCCCATTTTCATCGTCCTTTTCATCTTGCTTTTCACTTCGATTGCCCTGGCGCAAATTCCGCAAACCATGAGCTACCAGGGCGTGCTCACCGGTGCAGACGGCAACCCGGTGGCCGACGGCAGCGTTGCGCTCACCTTTAGACTGTACGATGTGGCTACCGGCGGCAGCGCACTCTGGGAAGAAACGCAGCAGGTGACCACGGCCAACGGCCTGTTCAACGTCATTCTGGGCAGCGTGAATCCG
>CAYQOI010000320.1:0-4803 GCA_964419085.1 uncultured Cytophagia bacterium
GGGCAGGAACATTTCCGCGACCTCCAGGGCCGTGGCTTTGGCCGCGAGCGCGGCGTCCGGGAGGCCGAAAAGTTTGGTGATGGGCAAAAAGAGGTAGCCCACGATGTCGAAGAGGACGGTGTACTTGGCCAGCAACAGGCCGAGCAGTCCCACCGACATGATGGAGGGGAGGATGCTCATGGCCATCAGGAACCCCTCTTTGAGGTTCGCGGTGACGGCCTGCCTGAGGCCGGGCGCGGCCTGCACCGCGTTCAGCGCCTGCGCCAGTGCATTTGCAAACGTGGGTGGGTTCGGCCCTGCTTTCCGGTCACTCGTGCCGGAAACGGTCTCCTCGCCTTTGTTTTTGAGCGGATAGATCCTCACGCTGACGGCCGTGACCAGAAAGGTGACCGCGAGCGTGGACCAAAAATAGAGATTCCACATCTGCATCAGACCGGTGGTCTTGGCGACGATGACCATAAAGGTCGCGGACACGGTGGAAAAGCCGGTGGCGATGATCGCGGCTTCCTTGACCGTGTACTTGCCTTCCTTAAACACGCGGTTGGTGATGAGCAGGCCGATGGAATAGCTGCCCACAAACGACGCCATGGCATCCACCGCGGAGCGTCCCGGGGTTTTCCACACCGGTTTCATGATGGGTTGCATGAGCACGCCTACGAACTCCAGCAAGCCGTAGTCCACCAGAAAGGCCAGGAAGACGGCGCCCACGGGCACGATGATCCCCACCGGCACGACCAGCTTTCGGAACAGGAAGGGCAACATGTCTTGTTCCATGAGCCAGCCGGGACCGACTTTGAGAACGTAGAGAAGGGAAACCAGCAAGCCCGCGACTTTGAACAGGGAGAAAATCGCGGTGACGCGATCTTTGTTCCAATCCCGTTTGACAAATGGGAACAGCGCGCCGACTGCGACCACCAGGAGCGCGTAGCCTGCGCACCATTGGGGAAAATGCTGTCGGAGTGCGGTGACGATGTGGTCCAGCGGGATGGTCTTGTGTCCCGAGATACGGACCGGAGCGAAGAAGACAAAGAGGCCCACCGCGCTGGTGCCGACGAATCGGAGAAGCGCTGCGCCGCGGCGTTCAGTTGATCTCATTTTCGTTCTGCTGTTTATTTCGGTAGCGGTTCGGGGGGCGACGTGTCGCTTCATCAAAAACAGTCCGCGAATCTGCTCAGTCCCACGGCCCTTGCCGTTTCCACGGCCTGCGAAAACTCCTTCGGGGTGAGGCGCCGGTTAATCTCCGGGTAGCGGGTTGCCTTGTAGGCAGGCCGGTACTGCTCCATCACGTTCACATACGTGCCGGGAGAGAGCTCCCGAGCCACCCAGCGCAGGATGGCCTCGGTTTCGCTGACGTGCCCGGGCATCACCAGGTGGCGCAACAGCACGCCGCGCAAGGCCAGGCCTTCTTCGTTCAAAACCAGGTCGCCCACCTGCCGGTGCATCTCCTTGATGGTCTTCCGCGCGGTTTTGGGGTAGTCTTCGGCCTTCAAGTAGCGCTTCGCCTTCTCCGGATGCCAGAACTTGAAATCGGGCATGTAGATATCCACGACGCCGTCCATCAGCCGGAGGCTCTCCAGGGAATCGTACGCGCTGGTGTTGTAGACCAGCGGCAGGCGCAGCCCCCGCTCCACCGCGACGAGCAACGCCTCCAGGATCTGGGGCACGACGTGTTCAGGTGTGACGAAATTGATATTGTGGCAGCCTCGTGCCTGCAGGTCCAGCATCATCGCGGCAAGCTGCCGGGGTTCCACTTCCCGGCCTCGTCTGCGCTGGCTGATGTCGTAGTTTTGACAGAAGACGCACTTGAGGTTGCAATTGGCGAAAAAGATGGTCCCCGAGCCGTTCCTGCCCCGCAGGCAGTCTTCCTCTCCGAAATGAGGAAAGGCCGAGTCCACCACCGCGAATCGTCCGGTGCGACACACGGCGTAGTGATCTTGCAAACGGTCGACGCGGCAGGCCCGCGGGCAGAGCGTGCAGCACGCCAGCAGCGCACGGGCTTGCTCGACTTTCTCCCGCAGGGCACCGGATTCAAACGCCTCGATGTAAGCCGGAACAGAAGGCATGGCTGGACTCGTTCGAATGTTACCTTCAAGCAAGTTCAAATGTTCGACAGCGATTGGCAGCCGTCCACGTTGATGCAGGCGCCGCTCACCCAACTGGCACGCTCAGAGGCGAGGAAAACCACGACGTCGGCGATTTCCTCTGGCCGGCCGAAGCGGCCGAAGGGCAGGCTGCTCTGCACGAACGCCGCGATCTTCTCCGGGTCTGCTTGCTGTTTGCGCCACCAGCTTCCCCCTTCGAACAGGATGGAGCCGGGCGCCACCGAGAGCACGCGAATGTTGTCCGGTGCAAACTCCCGCGCCAGCGTTTTGGCGAGACTGATCTCCGCGGCCTTGCCCGCGTTGTATGTGATGTGTCCCCCGCTCTCGCGACCGTAGATAGATGAGATCATGATGATGACGCCGTGTCCCTGTGTCTTCATCGCGGGGATGACAAGTCGGCTCATACGAGCCGCGGTGACCGCGTTCAAATCCAGCAGCTCGTGCCATTCTTCGTCGCTGATCTCCAGCGTGGGCGTGCGGCGACTGCCTCCGACGTTGTTGACCAGCACATCGATGCGGCCGTAGTGACTCAGGGTGGCCTCGACGAACGCCGCGGCTTCGTCGGTGCTGGTGACATCTGCGGTTTGGTGGAAAACCGGACCGCCCACTGCTTCGATTTCCTTCGCGGCTTGTTGCAAGGTCTGTTCGGTGCGGGCGCACAGGCTCAGCCGCGCGCCTTCGCGAGCAAACGCGAGCGCAATGGCTTTGCCGATCCCGCGACTGCCGCCGGTGATCATAACGACGTTGTCTTTGAGATTGAGGTCCAACGTGCTCTCCCTTTTCTGTAAGTCAACCAAATTCTGCGGTAAATATAAGAATTCTGGACTACAATTCAAGGAAAGGAAATGGGATTCGCAAGACTGAGTGCCGCGAAGGGCCGAGTTGCACCGCTTTCCGGCAGGTGGTCTCGATTTCAGTCCGCAACCGTGTTTTCCCGCTCCGGTGGCCTCCAGATTGGCTCATCTGTAAAGTCTTTCGAAAAGGGGAATAGACAAGGATGTTAAACCGTCGAAATAGTTTGCAAGCGGGAGAGGTTGATAATTATGAGAAACAGTTTATGCAGAAGGTTGGAAAAGTTTGAGGTGAGCGCCGTGAGTAAAGCATTTCGGATCAAGCACGGGGTCTTTTTTTTGATTGGCTTCTTACCGGTTGTTCTCACATCGTGCGCCATCAACCCGGTCACCGGCAAGAGAGAGCTGAGCATGTTGAGCCGCAACGAAGAAATCCAATTGGGCAGCCAGGCCGACCGGCAGATCACCAGTGCGCTGGGACAGTACGTGGAGAACGCCGAGTTGCTGAAATATGTCGACGAACTGGGACAACGCATGGCGATCATTTCGCACCGGCCCGGGCTCAAATTCACGTTCCGGGTGCTGGACAGCCCGGTGGTCAACGCATTTGCTCTGCCAGGAGGCTATGTTTACGTGACCCGCGGGCTGCTGGCATACGTGAATTCCGAGGCGGAGCTCGCCGGGATAATGGGCCACGAAATCGGTCACGTCACTGCCAAACATGGCGTGGCGCAGTACAGCCGGGCGCAGTTGGCGCAAGTGGGTTTCAACCTGGGCTACGCATTTTCCCCGGTGGTGCGCCAATTTGGAGACGTGTTGCAGATGGGCGTCGGGATGTTGTTTCTGAAATTCAGCCGGGAGCAGGAGAGTCAGGCCGACTCGTTGGGTGTGGAGTACTCCAGCCGAATCGGCTATGACGCGACCCGCGTGTCCCGCTTCTTTGACACCATTCGCAGGCTGCAGGATGAAAGCGGCCAGGACCTCCCCACCTGGCTTTCCACGCATCCCAATCCGGTAGACCGGGAGGCTGCGACCTTGAGAATGGCGAAGCGCTGGCAGCACATGTTGCCGCCCTACGATTTCGAGGTTGATCAGGACCGCTACCTTGACTGCGTCGACGGGATTGTTTTCGGGAAGGAGCCGCGGCAGGGATTTGTAGAAAACGGCTACTTTTACCACCCAATTCTGGACTTTCAGTTTCCTGTGCCGCCGGGGTGGCGGTTGACCAACACGCCGGAGCAGGTACAGCTGGTCAATCGCAACCAAAGCGCTGCGATTCAGGTGAGCCTGGCCGAAGAGAAGCGGGCACGGGACGCGATCAAGGAGTTTACCTCAGACCCGCAGGTGCGCGTGATTCGCTCCAGCAGCAAGGAAGTCAACGGCTACCAAACGGAGGTCGTCGAGGCCGACGTCACCAACGACAGCGGGACGTTCCGGGTGCTTTCCTATTTTCTGGAAAAGGACGGCCGGGTTTTTATTTTGCGCGGCATCAGCCGCCCAAATCGATATGCCAGACATGTACAGGTGTTTAGAAACAGCCTGGACCAATTTGACCGTCTGCGCAACGAGCGGGCCAAAAACATCAAGCCGACACGTGTCAAGGTGGTGAGCGTAAAACAAAAACAGACCCTGGAGACATTCCTGGTAGATTACCCAAACAGCAAGCTGTCCCGCCAGCAGATGGCCATTCTCAACGGCATGGCGCTGAGCGACACGCTGCAGCCCGGGCAGCGGATCAAGGTCCTTGTGAATTGAGCGGCGATGCTCGATCGTGCTTTTTTGTGTACGCCTGAAAGCGAAAGGCAAATCCCCGCAGACCCGACCCTCCTGTGAGCCGATGGGCTCCGGGAGGGTTCGGCTACAATCGGCTGGCTTCGTTCAGCGAAACGGCTGATTTCTACCAGAGCGAA
>CAYQOI010000321.1:0-4789 GCA_964419085.1 uncultured Cytophagia bacterium
ATTCATGTCGTGTTATTTCAAGGCTAATATCTCGACATGAATGTCGAGTTACGTTCAGTTGACGACGCTTTTTGGACAGCCCCACTCCAGGGCGCGGCTCGCCGAGCCTGAGGGAAAGAGTGACTCTTACAACTGCGCGAGCCGGCCACAATCCCTCGCTTTTTCCCGGCTACACGATATATTTCTTCAACTTTTTCGCCTGGCTGCGACTCAGCGATAGCCGGGTGCCGTCCTTCAGGAAGACCCGGAAGCTGCCGTCCCCCACGGGACGCACTTCCTTGATGCGATCCAGATTCACGATGGTGGAGCGGTGGATGCGCATGAAGGTACGCGGATCCAGCTTGGCTTCCAGCTCTTTCATGGTCTGACTCACCAGGTGCCGTTCCGGTCCCACGTGCAGACAGGCGTAATCGTCCATGGCCTCGATCCAGTCGATGGCTTCCGGTTTGAGGGGCTTGAGGCACCCCGCGGTGCGTACCCAGAAACGGTGTGGCGCGTCCCGCTCTGCCTGCAAGGCCTGCAGCAAGGCCACCAGATTCTCCGCAGGTTGCCGGGACCGCAAGCGCTCGAACGCGCGCTGCATGGCCTCGTCGAATCGTTCCCGGTCGTAGGGTTTGAGCAGATAGTCCAGCGCGTTGACCTCGAAGGCCTTGATCGCGTACTGATCGTAGGCGGTGGAAAAGATCACGCAGGGGATGCGCTCCAGCCGTTCCAGGACCTGGAAGCCGTTCAGCTCCGGCATCTGGATGTCCAGAAAGAGCAAGTCGGGGCGCAGCGCATTGACTCGCTTCACGGCCTCCCTGCCGCTGCTGCATTCGGCCACGATCTCCACCTGCGGGTAGTCGCTGAGGTACTCTCGCACCAGTTTGCGGGCCAACTCCTCGTCGTCCACCAGGACGGCCCGAATCTTGTCGTCATTCAGGATTGGCATGGTTTTGAGGAATCGTGATCTTGACGGAAAAAAGTTCCGGTTCGGCCGTGATGCGCAAACCGAACGAGTCCCCGTAGATGCGCTTGAGGCGTTCGTGGGTGTTTCGCAGGCCGATTCCCTTCTGGAAGAGCTGGGTTACGCCTTTTGTGACGGGGCCGTTTTTGCCGGTGTTGGTAATTTCGAGGTTGACCAGATCGTCGGCCCGATAGATCCGCAGGGTCAGCTCGCCGCCGCCTGCCATTTTGGAGATGCCGTGCTTGATGGCGTTCTCGATGATGGGCTGCAGGATCATGCTGGGCACCCTGGTCTCCAGCGTGCTCGGGTCGATCTCCTCGTGCACCCGCAGCTTGTCGCCGAAGCGCACCTTTTCGATGGCCAGGTAGTCGTGCACGAAAGCCAGCTCCTGTTTCAGCGTGTTGAATCTCCGTTCGTCGCCTTCCAGCGAGACGCGCAGCAGTTGCGCCAACTTCGCGTTCATGGTGCGCGCCTTCTCCGGTTCCCGGGAGATCAGCGCGTTCACCGAGTTGAGCGCGTTGAACAGGAAGTGGGGATTGAGCTGGGCCTTCAGGTTCTGCAGTTCCATCTTCTTGGCCAAAAGGCTCAGCTCGGTTTCCCGCAACTCTTTTTCTTTGAATTTCTTGTAGAAGTTGAGGGTGTAGAAAATCCCCACCAGCAGGCCGTACTTGGTGAGCCCGTCGAGGAATTGCCAGAGATAGTAGCCTTGCGAAAACATCATGCGCACCACGAAGCGTCCGCTGAGCAGGTAGTACAGCGCATAGCTCAGAGCCAGCCACAGGACCGTGAACAGCACGCTCCCCACGAGGTGCCAGAGAAAAAAGCGTCCGACCCGTTCCTTGCTGAACGGAAAACGCACACAGACGTACCACAGCGGGATGCTGAGCACCGCCATAACATAATTGGTGACCGCCATGGATTGCCACGCCACTCGGTAGGCCAGGTGGCTCTGTAGCGACAGCACGCCCGCGTTGAGGACGTTGTAAGCCGACCAGATGAGGAACCCCAGGAGAAGTTGTCGGAGCACGCGTTTCATGCCGAAATATACAAAATCGACCCGCTCAAAGCAAACCCCTCACTCCCAGCGGAAGGTTCGCACGGCCAGGAGCGTGGCCCCCAGCGTCATGCCGAACAAAACCACAATTTCCCGGAGATGGGCCGAGAACGGTTGGCCCACCCAGAGCCCGCGCAGCAGGGTGACCACGTGGGTCAGCGGCAGCAGTTGCGCCCAGCTCCGCACCGAAGCGGGCAGGATTTCCGCGGGGATGGTCGCGCCGGACAGGAAGAGCATCGGGAAAAACAGCACCATCGCGACCGCCTGGGCACTGCGCGCGCTGGGCAGCACGCTCGCCAGCACAAATCCCAGAGAGAAGAAGCTGAGGCTGCAAAACACGAAGGCCACCGACACCAGCAGAGGATTGCCGTCGAAGCGGAGATGGTAGACGAGCCGGGCGGCCACGACCAGCAAAAGCATGCCCAGCACCGTCATGGCAAAAATCACCACCACCTGGGCGGCCAGGATGGTGAGCGGCCGCACGGGGGTTGCCTTCAAGCGCCGCAAAACACCGAATTCCCGGTAGGATGCCAGGATGATGGTCAGGCTCAGCAGGCCGCTGGTGGCGATGATCATGGCGGCGTAGGCGGGCACGGAAATGTCCACGGAACCGTACCCGCCGAAGAACGGCGTGGGCTGGTTGCCGTAAATCGAGCCGAACAGAAATAGCATCATCAGCGGGAAGACCAGGACGAAAAACGCGGACATGGGTTCGCGCAGGAACAGTTTCATCTCCACCGCGGAAAGTTTCAACAAACCTCTCATGCTGACTTCACCTCCTCAGTTTCGCAGGGTTTTGCCGGTCAGGGCGAGAAAGACGTCTTCGAGGTTGGGACGGGAGAACCTGAGCGCTTTGAATTGGCAGCCTGCGGCCGCGAGACAGTTGACGACTTCCGGGACGAGTCTGTCCGCGGTGCCGTACACCGTGGTCTCCCGCCCGTTGCTCTCCACCCGGCTCACCGCGTCCAGGGCCAGGAGCCGGCTCGCGTCCAGTTCCGCCTCGGTGGAGAAAACCAGCCTGCTTTCCGGCCCGTACCGCCGGATGAGATTTTCCGGCGTATCCAGCGCTACGATGCGACCGTTGTCCACGATGGCCACGCGGTCGCACAGGTTCTCCGCCTCTTCCATGAAATGGGTGGTGAGAAAAACGGTTTTCCCCCGCCCGCGGATGTCGCGCACCAGGTCCCACATCGCGTGCCGGGCCTGCGGGTCCAGACCGGTGGTGAGTTCGTCGAAGAACACCAGTTCCGGGTCGTTGAGCAGCGCCAGCGCGATGAACAAGCGCTGTTTTTGTCCCCCGGAAAGCCGGCCGAAGCGCGTTTTCTCCTTGCCCGCGAGATTGAGCAGGTCGAGCAGGCCGCGGCGGTCGGCGTGCCGCGGGTAAAACGAGCCGAACAGGTCCAGCGCTTCGCCTACCTTTATCTGTTTCTGCAGCGCGGCCTCCTGAAGCTGAATGCCGATGCGTTCGCGCAGGGCGTAGGGCTGTGCTTGTGGGTCGAGACCGAGCACGCTCACCCGACCGCGGTCAGGCCGCCGCAGACCTTCCACACACTCGATGGTGGTGGTTTTGCCCGCGCCGTTTGGACCCACCATGCCGAAGATTTCCCCGGGCAGGACCTCGAACGAGACGTCCTCGGCCGCCACCACCGCGCCGTAGGTTTTGCGCAGGCCTTCAACTTGAACGATTGGAGTCGGCATGTTTCCTCCTTCTGCCGGTCAGTTGCCGGGGTTTTGCTGTTCCAACTGTTCCAGGAGCTTTTTGGCGAAGCCGAAGTCCGGCCTGAGCCGGAGAGCCTGTTCGAGGCTCTGCCGCGCCTGTTTCGCTTTGCCGCTGTCCATCTGCATTTGCGCCAGGAAAGCCAGGGCATCGGTTTGCCCCCAGTCCGGGAGGGTCCTGTCCGCCACCTTCTGGCTCTGAAACAGCCGCACCGCCCGCTGCATTTCTTCCAAGCCCCGTTGCTTACTCCCGCCGTACTGTTCCGGGGTGTAGTAGGCCGAGAGCGCGGAGACGAAGGCCACCCGCGGATTGTCCGGCGCGTAGGCCCGAGCATCCTGCAGCGCCGCGCTGGCCTCGATGCCCAGTTGGTTGCCCAGCGACGGGTCGGTGCTGATTCTTAGCCCCAGCACCGCGGAAAGCAACGCGCTCGCCTCCGCGAATTTCTCATTCTCGTCCAGGGAAGCGTTGAGGTGGTCGATAGCTTCGTCCAGGAATTTGATTTCCTGCTCCCGGTCTTTCTGGATGCGGTGGTAAATGGCCAGCCGGTAATCGGTGTACCCGAGGTAGTAGTCCACCAGCCAGGCCATTTGCTTGCGTTCCAGGAGTTGCCGGAACTGCTCCCGAGCCCGCTCGAGCATTTTGGCGTCTTGCCGGCTCGCCCCCTCTTCGACCAGTTGTTTTGCTTTGACGATCTTGGCCTCGAAGTCTTCGGCAGCCAGGGCCGCAGTGCCCGCCAGGAGCAGGCACGCCAGCGTCCAAATCACCATTTGATTACGCATTTCTTAGCCTCCTGAGTTTTGCGTTCCAAGAGTTTTGTGAATCCCCGCTCCCTGAGCGAAGTCGAAACGCCCGCACGTGGAAATTGGGGTTGTCCAAAAAATCGGCCTTTTCTATCATTCCTGCGCAGGAGTGACAAATTGGTGCGCTTTTCCGAGTTTTTGGACAGCCCCGGGAGCATCTGTTGCGTCCCCCCATCTGCATCTCTCAAACGTGAGCCGGTTTCCTCATCTTTCATGTCCGAAGATACGAGCCGTTCGCCAAAAAGGAAAGGCCGAGTCGGTGAATCGCGCCA